>CALWTT010000040.1 GCA_944384545.1 uncultured Clostridia bacterium
CCAGCAGAACCGCACTGTCCCGCGCAAGCTCCATCCCCGCCATTGCTGCCACCGGCGTATATACCAAAAATGTCTCCCGTGCGCCTGCACGTGCTGCCGTCCACTCCATCAGCGATTCTTCTTCCTCACTGAAATTGAACGGAATCCCGATCAGCACACGCGGCCGGATGATCAGATTGCCGCAGGTCTGCCGCAGTATGTGTGCAAGAACCGTCCGGGTCGCCTCCGGATCCGAGAGGATCCCCTTCCGCAATGGGCGAATCAGGCGCATGGAACCCGGGGATGCTGCAAAATTGTCCGCCGCTGTCTGCCCGATCGACAGAAGACGATCGCTTTCCCGTCCGATCGCCACGACCGACGGCTCGCGGAACAGGATTCCTTCTTCGGCGGTACTGACAAGCAGACAGGAGCTGCCAAGATCTATCCCGATTTCTTTCTGCATGGGTTCCCTCCTCTCTCCGCATACCGGGGTCTGCACTTCGCACAGCTCGGCCACAGCATCTGTATTTTACTATATATTATACTATATTCCTCTGTCGTTTTCAATCACTTTTTGCGCTTTTTACTGTGAAGCTCCTGTATCAGCGAACCGATTCTTCTTTCAGCGTAACCGCCAGCACAACTCCGATGACCTCCCGCGCGCCCGCACGCCGCAACAGTCTTTCCGCTGCACCCAGTGTGGCACCGGTTGTCACAATATCGTCTACCAGTAAAATGCGCCGCCCCTGCAGATCCAGACCGTCGCGCAGACGATAGCCAGCCCGCGCATTTTCCTTGCGTTCTGCACGCGTCAGATGTTTCTGCTCCTGACCGCCCATCCGACAGAGCGTTGGCTCCCAAGCGATACCCGTCCGGCGCCCGATCGATTCCGAAAGCGCCGCCGCATGGTCAAATCCGTACCGCAGCATGGACTGGCGACTCCGCGGCGGATAGGTCAGAAGATATTCCTCCGGGTTGGCGGCTGTCATGCGCCGGACAGATGGAGACAGTTCTGCCGCAAAGAAATCCTGTAACATGCACAGGTTACGATGCTTCAGACGGTACAGCATACGATTGCTCACAAGATCCGGACACGAAGGGCGATAACGGAAGAGCTTGATCAGCCGGCGCACCCCTGCCTGTGTTCCGGGCAGCGGACAGGTACAGTCCCCAAGCCGCGCGGCGCAGACCGGACAGGTCCGTTCCTTTTCGTTCTCGTATCCGGCGCGGCATATCGCGCAGAGTGGCACTTTCGTATCCGCCGGCAAGCGCACACCGCAACCCACACATTTTGGCACATACAACATGGAAAGAAATCTTTCTTGTGCGCGTGTAAGCCAATGCATCTCCACGCTCCTCCGTTCTTTTCCCCGTGGCGCCGCCATGCTCCGTCAGCGGTGCGCTGCCTTTTGCAATCGGCTGACAAGACCCGTGTAACGCATGTCGTGACGGTTGTTCTCCACCATCTTTTCCAATATATCCCGGCGGCCTACCAGAATCGAAAGTCGCCGTGCTCGGGTCACTGCCGTATACAGAAGATTCCGGGTCAGCAACTGCGGGGCACATGCATACAGGGGCAGAATCACCACCGGATATTCGCTGCCCTGACTTTTATGCACTGTAATCGCATAGGCATGCTCAATTTCCTCCGCCATGTCATAGTCGTATACGGCCACACGGTCATCGTACCGGACGCGGAACCGTTCAGACACCGGATCCATTTCGGTCAGCTCACCGATATCTCCGTTGAATATCCCGCTGCCCTTCTGTCCGTCACGCTCCCATTCAATTCCGTAATCGTTCCGCACCTGCATGACGCGGTCCCCCTCGCGGAAGACGCGGTCCCTGTCCCGCATCTCCTGCTTGTCCGGCGACGGCGGATTCAGATGTGCCTGCATCAGACGATTCAGCGCTTCGGTCCCCGCCTGACCCTTCCGCGACGGCGTGATGATCTGAATCCCGGATCGGATCTGCTCGCCATACACTTTCGGAAGCCGCGTCTCCACCAACGACAAAAGAAGAGGCGGGATCTCTTCCTCCCGACTCCGCGGCATCAGGAAAAAGTCTCCTTCTGTACGGCCTCCAAGTGGAAGCATGCCCTGATTGATCCGGTGCGCGTTGGTCACAATCAGGCTGTCCTCTGCCTGTCGGAATATCTCGGTCAGACGCACCGTCGCAAATACGCCAGACGCAATCAGATCACACAATACGTTCCCGCTCCCCACCGACGGAAGCTGATCGGCGTCTCCGATAAAGATCAGGCGGCTTCCGTTCCGCATCGCGCGCAACAGCCCGCAAGTCAGCGGCAGATCCATCATAGATGCTTCATCAATGATGTATACATCCTCCTCCAATGGATTGCGCTCATTCCGGTTGAAATGCGGTGCTTCCTCATCGTCTGACCGTTCCATCTCCAGCATCCGGTGAATGGTGCGTGCTTCCCGTCCCGTCGTCTCCGTCATGCGCTGCGCCGCTCTTCCGGTCGGCGCCGCAAGCGACACACGGCTTCCAAGATGTTCGAATATGCGCAGCAATGCAAGCACCACGGTCGTTTTTCCTGTCCCCGGTCCACCCGTCAGCAAAAGCACGCCACCGGTCAGCGCCGCATGGATCGCCTCGCGCTGTAACCGCGCATATCGGATCCCCTGTTCCTTTTCTGCGCGAGCGATCAGCAGTCCTATATCCTCCGCCGCATGTGCCGGGCAGAGGCGGTCCAGCATGATCAATCTTTCCGCCACATAATTCTCGGCAGATGCTGTTTCCGGAAGATAAATATACCTACGGTTTTCCCCTTCCTCCCCTGCCGTCTCATATGCGACCAACCGTCCGTCGGTCAGACAGTCGGTCAATACTTTTCCAACCGATTCCGCAGGGACACCCAGCAATTCTCCCGTGGCACCGATCAGCTTTTCACACGGAAGGCAGCTGTGCCCGCCGGACAACGCACTGTGTCGTAACAGATGTATAAGGCCACCGCGGATGCGTACAGGCGAGCCTGCCTCCACACCCATGGCGGCCGCAATCTCATCCGCCTTATGGAAACTGATTCCCAACGCGGAAGAGCATAGGCAATACGGATCCTCACGGATCCGCCCCACCGCATCGGTTCCGAAACGGCGGTATACGCGTGCCGCAGCCGCCGCTCCGAAATAATTCCGACAGAACATCATCACCGAACGCACGCCCGCCTGCTCACGGAATGCCTCGCTGATCGCCGCCGCCTTTCGCGGGGAAATGCCCGGTATATCCGCAAGCCATTCCGGGTGGTTCTCAATGACGTCAAAGCTCTCTTCGCCATATCGGCTGACGATCTTGGCTGCCGTCACCGGGCCGATGCCTCGCACCCCTCCCGTTGACAAATAGCGCAGAATGGCGTGCACATCCGACGGAAGTTGCTTCTCGTACGACTCCACGGAAAACTGCCGCCCGTAATTCGCGTGGTGCGTCCAGTTCCCGTACAATGTAACCTCTTCGCCCTCCGCTATTCCCGGCAGTATTCCTACTGCCGTCACCGGGCGGTCGGATTCGTCCAGAAGCTCTACTACACTGTAATCGTTTTGCGGATTCCGATATACGACCTCCTCAATCCGTCCTTTGACCGTTTCCTTCTCTGCCATCTTTTTTCTCCAGCTTTTCGTCATATATCCGCTGATAGATTGCACATCCGTAGTGCCGCAATTCTGCGGCCTCCGCCCATCCGTCCTCCTCACTCAGCAAAAGCACCGGCGGATGCATATTCCCGTGTCGTTCCTCCGTCAGAAGAAATGCATACCGCATACTCTCCGGCAAATGCTCTCTCCCCGCCTCCTCATGAGGCGGAACAATCACACCGATCGCCATGTCCTCTTTCGGACAAAAGCACACAATGATCTGACAGATCAATGTATACACACCATAGGTAGCCAATATGCATACAGCTACTTCCAATATTTCTCTGATACCCATACACGTGCCCTCCCTTCTTATAACCAGCATATGCAGTGTATAAGAAACCGCCACATGTACGGAGTACAGATCCCGGACCTTCTCTTCCTGTGATTTCGTACCTGCGTCAGCAGAGCAGGCTCCGCAACGCGTCGCACAGGTCTGTCTTCTCCCACAGAACTCCCAGATCTTCCCGTCCCATATGTCCATATGCCGAAAGAGGCGTATAGATCGGGCGACGCAAATCGAAGCGACGGATAATCGCACCCGGACGCAGGTCTACCAACGTACGCAACGCCCGGGAGATGCGCTCCTCCTCTACGATGCCGCTACCGAAGGTATCCACCCGCACCGATACCGGATGCGCAACTCCGATGGCATAGGCCAGTTGCACTTCACATCGACGCGCCAACCCTGCCGCCACGACGTTCTTTGCCAGATAGCGTGCCGCATAAGATGCCGACCGGTCCACCTTCGTCGGATCCTTACCCGAAAAAGCCCCGCCTCCGTGCCGTGCGTACCCGCCGTATGTATCCACGATGATCTTCCGCCCCGTCAGACCCGTGTCTCCCATCGGTCCTCCGATCACAAATCGACCGGTCGGATTGACATATATCTGTGTCTTTGCATCGTACAGCTCTTCCGGAAGGATCGGGGCGATCACATGCCGGCAGATATCCTCCCGGATCTGCTCCGGTCCCGCCGCCTCATCATGCTGTGCAGAGACAACCACGGCATCCACATGCACCGGGCGATCTCCCTCATACGCTACCGTCACCTGCGTTTTTCCGTCCGGTCGCAGATACGGAATCACTCCTTTCTTCCGCACCTCGCTTAACCGGCGGGCAAGACGGTGCGACAGCGAAATCGGCAGCGGCATTTGCTCCGCCGTTTCATCACATGCATAGCCGAACATCAAGCCCTGATCGCCGGCTCCCGTATCCAAGCTGTCCTCCAGCTCTCCTGCCTTGGCCTCTGCGCACCGGTCCACCCCCAGGGCAATGTCCGGCGACTGACCGTGCAACGCACTGAGCACCGCACAGCTATCGCTCTCAAAGCCGTATTCCGCACGGTCATACCCGATCTCCCGTACCGTCCTGCGCACGACGCTTTCTATATCCACCCGCGCCTGTGAGGTAATCTCGCCCATCACCATCACAAAGCCCGTCGTAGCAAAGGTTTCGCACGCTACACGCGACATCGGATCCTTTGCAAGATGCGCGTCCAGAATTGCATCCGATATCCTGTCGCAGACTTTGTCCGGATGTCCCTCGGTCACAGACTCCGATGTAAATACCTTCCGTTCCATCTCTTCCTTCTTCCTTCTTCTTTCTCTGTTCTTCCACTCTCTTCTGACAGGTAGGGCCTGCGCGGCGTAGAACCACCGCAGAAAAACAAAAACCCCGGGACGGCATACTCCCGAGGAAACTCATCTGTCGGGATTTGGCACCTTGTCGCACGACAGGTTGCCGGGCTTCACAGGGCCAGTCCCTCCGCCACTCTTGATAAGCTGGCTTTATTATAGCATATTTTCTTCCGCTTTTCAAGTTCTTTCTCCGCTTTTTTGCACGCATTTTCTTTTTTTCTACTTTCCTGTTATACTTCCGGGCGCTTTTGACAAGTTGCGTTGCTGGTTTTCATGGTCACTTTGTAATATAATGTTGAAACAGCACAATCAGGAGGCGCATCTATGCATCTTGGAAAAAATCTATGTCGTGCAAGGAAAAAACGGTCTTTCTCAGGAGGTCATCGCAGAACCGCCGGGCGCGAGCCGCCAAACCATTTCCCAATGGGAGCTGAATAAAACACTGCCGGATATTTTTCAGAAAAAACGCCTTTCTCTGATCTATCATGTTTCGCTGGATGAATTTACCCAGGGAACCGAAGACGACGAATGTGCGCTTTTCTCCATCCCGGAAAAAGCTGATGAGCTGCTGTATCGTAATACAGACCGGACACGCATATGGAGCAAAAAATATCCGGGGCTTGCCTCCTATCCACAAACAGTGCATATAGCCCGATACGCCTATGCGTTGAGGCAGCTGCTCGAGACCTGAAAAATCGCTACGGGCACGGAGAACGCCATGCTGTGCTCCTTTTAAAGGATATCCGCGCACGAAATGAAAAAAGAAAAATAAAGCGGTCGCCGGGCTTCTGTACAGCCCGGCGACCGTTTTTCTCGCTCTGTTCCGAATACGGTTCCCCATTCTTTGCATCTGTATCCTGTCTTTTGATTTCCTGCCCATCAGATATCAAAGCAACCGTTTCGCGCCTCGGCAAGCATCCTTCGTTTGATACGACGGGAGGCCATCGGAACCAACAGCAACGTTTCCACACGCCCCGCAATGTACACAAACATCCGATACAGTCGATACAGCAAATACCGCAGACATCTGCACATACATCCGATCGGAATGCGCACAAGCATCACCAGATACGCAAGTAAAATGCGTAGAAATGCCGCTACCGCCTCTGCTGAGGCCAAAACCAGACGCCCAACCGTAAAATAATACGCCATATAACCGATTGTAGCGCCGAACAACATATAAAATCGGAAAACGCCGTCATTCTGCCAGTAAATAAACACCGAGAAAAGCATTCCGACGAGCAATAGGTATAGAAAATCCCCGAGAAAAATCAGCAGGGACTGCACTCGTTTCCCATACCGCGTAGGACGCGGCGATGCATATCCTTCCGGAAGAAAAGGCAGACGGAGCCGGGAAAGCCAGGCAGAAAACCGACCAGGGTATCGCACACCATGCAATACACGCACAATCCGCAGAATATCGTACAGAATGCCGCAAATGGCTCCGAACCACACCGCATACAGCAGATTCCCTGCCTGCTCCCACATGGATACTTCCATGCTGCCTCCCGCTATTTCCATACACGAGAGAAAAAGCCGCCTTTCGGCTTTGTCTCTTCGCTATAATAAATCCCTGTGATTTCCCCTTCTACCGCCAGTTTCCCGTGATCCAGATCCAGCACCGTGATGTGCAGGCCGTGTCCTTCCACGGTCACGGTTCCGAACTCGCTCTCTGCTACAACCGCATTCTCATCAAAGCCACGTACATCCGTCACGCCGTCCATGCTTAAATTCTTTCGGTCACGCAATTCCAGCGTCTGGCTCTTTTTCGGCGGATGTTGTATCTCCGGCATAGAATTCATACAGCGCCTCCGTTACAATGGTTATTTCCATTGTATGCAGAGGCGCTGTCTTTTATCACTTCATGTCTCGGATATCACTTCATACATGGCCGCAGCATCCGCTTTTTTTGTGCTTTCACGCACATCCAGTACACGCACACGTACCGCACGGCTACCGAATGCTACCTCTATTACGTCGCCTGCTTTGACTTCGTACGATGCTTTAGCCGGTTTCCCGTTCACCACGATGCGCGAGGCATCACACGCTTCATTTGCCACCGTGCGCCGTTTGATGATCCGCGCCACTTTCAGATATTTATCCAGACGCATAGGCCCTATCTCAGCCGTTCAAACGGTCCTTCAATGCCTTACTTGCGGAAAACGCCGGATATTTCGCCGCGGCAATCGTGATTTTCTCGCCCGTCGCAGGGTTCCGTCCCTCACGCGCAGCTCTCTCATTCACCTCAAAGGTTCCGAACCCGAGAACCTGAATCTTATCCCCTGCAGCAAGCCCTTCTGCTACGGCCTCAAATACCGCATTCACAGCCGCTTCCGCATCCTTCTTCTTCAATTCGGTCTTCTGGGCAACCACTTCTACCAATTGCGTCTTGTTCATTTTTCTGTCTTCCTTTTCTCTTTCCGTTTTATTTAGCGGAGCGTCCTACACGCGGCGGCTCCTTTGCAATTAGTATACCATAATTGTATTGGTATATCAATACTTATTTCATTTTTTTTGCTTTTCTTGTCGATTTTTCCAGTTTCTCACCGTTGCCGAAACGAAAGCTTTCTTTTTTTCCATGCAGCGCACAATCGATCCCCGTACGGAATCAGCATCAGATCCTCCCGCGTAATGCATCGCAGCAAGAAGACCGCAGCAAGATAAAACAGTGCCGTGGCCAAAATGACCGGGATCACTGAAAGACGGCCTGCGCTTTCTCCTCCCAGCAGAACGTACACCCCTTCTCCCGCTCCCACCGACAAAATTGCGGAAAGCAGTGGACGAAGCAGCACCCGCCCGAGCGACGGAAGAATTCCCGTGCAACGGATGACGAAAAACAGATTCAGCAGGATCGCCGTCAGATAACACAATACCGTACTGAGAGGTACGCCTGCCGTTCCGATGCCGGGCACTCCTACCAGTACATAATTGGTGACCAGCTTTACGCCAGCCCCCGCCAGCATGGACAATGTCGGTTTCCCGGCTTCTCCGTACGCCTGCAATATTGCATTCGTCACCGCCAGCAACGAAATGAACACCACTGCCACCGACAGCACGGAAAGAAGCGGCGCTGCACTCTCTGCCATGTCCGCACGGAAGAACAGGGACAGAATCGGAAGGCTGAATACCGACAATCCCAAGGCACAGGGCAATGCGATCAGCATGGTAATGCGCAGCACTGCCTGCACAATCCGTTCGCTGCCCTGTCGGTTGCCGGCTGCATGCAGATTCGACAGCAACGGTGTCAGCGCCGTTGCAATAGGATAGATCAGGGCCGGCGGCAGATTGAACATGGGCACCACCAGCGTTGTATAGTTCCCGAAAAACGCGGTTGCCTCTGCTCCCGTATATCCGAGGCTTTGCAGCCGCCGCTGGATCAGTACCAGATCGATCAGACTCGTCAGGCTCATGACCGATGCACTCACGGTCACGGGAAATGCAATAGAAAGCAGGGAGCGAATCAGTCCTTCCTCCCGCCCGCTCTTCCGTGCATCAAACGTATCCGTACATGTCGGCAGACGCCCTTTCTTCCTGTACCGATACCGCGCATACAGCAAATATACGGTGCCTGCCGCTTCCCCTACCGCAAGACCCATGACCGAAAAAGCCGCCATATGCGGAAGATCATATCCCTGTCCCTGCGCCCATGACGCAAATGCTACTCCAATCAGCAGTTTTCCCAATGCTTCCAACACCTGTGACATGGCTGGCGGGCCCATTTGCTGAAAGCCCTGAAAATATCCACGCAATGCTGAACTGAGACAGATAAAAAATAACGTTGGCGAGATCGCCATAATACAGAATCGCGCATCCGGCGCTCCGATCATATTGGCAAAGCTCCCGGCACCGAAATACATCAGTCCCGTCCCCACCACTCCGACCAGAAAAAACGTGCGCATCGTCACTGAGAAAATGCGCTGCACCCGCGCGTAGTCCATCCGCGCGCGGCTCTGTGATATCAAAATGGATACTGCAACGGGAAGTCCCGCCGTCGACAGCATATACAGCCATGTATAGATCTGATAGGCCGAATTGAAATATCCCATTCCCTCATCTCCGAGGTAATAGGACATCGGGATCTTGAACAGAAGTCCGATGACTTTCACCAATATATTCGCCATGCCCAGCAGCATGACTCCCGAAAAAAACAAATGCCGGCCTTCGGCACTTCCTCCCGTTTGCTCGCGCATGCTTCCCCCCGCACGCGGTCAGAGATTCCTGCGGTAAAATTCTCCGATCTCGTCCGCTATCGATGCCTGACCTTCGGTCCTGTCACCGCAGCGGATCTTTTCCGCGCCTTTTAAATATTCATATGGATATTTCGGGGTAAATATACGCCGGATCAGTCGGTTCCCTTTTCCGTCATGTCCCAAAAGTTTCGTCACGGAACCCGCTCCCACACCGAATATACTGTGCATTTCCTCCATCATGAAGATATTGTAGAGCCCTTCGCGGCCTTCCCGCGCATAGCCAACATTTTCAAGATTCCCGACCGTATTCTTCTGCCGATACATATAGTACGGGCGGTATCCCGCTATCTTCGTTTTCAGCTGGGAGTAATCTACACTCTTCGCCGCATCCGCACTCGAGGTCAGATCCGCCACGTCCTTGGTACTCTGACGGATGGACGCCGCATTCTTCACACTGAAGCTGTGTACCGTCAGGTTGCTCGGCGACAGCGCCAGCACCGCATCCACACTGTCCGAAAAATTCCGGAAACTGTCACCCGGCAGCCCGGCTATCAGATCCACATTGACGTCCGCGATTCCCGAGGATGCGGCCAGCTCGTAGGCACGGTAGAAATCCGCAACGCTGTGCCGTCGACCGATCCGGGCAAGCAATTCGTCTGACAGTGTCTGCGGATTCACGCTGATGCGCGTTATGCCCGACGCCCGGGCAATCCGCAGCTTCTCTTCCGTAATGGTATCCGGACGACCGGCTTCCAGCGTATATTCGAACAGTTCGCCGCCCCCCAGGTGCCTTCCGATCCGCGCCAGCAACCGCCCCAGCTGTTCCTCGCTCAGCACCGTAGGTGTTCCGCCTCCGATATACACCGTTGCCACACGCAAGCCCAGTGATCGGATCACTCCGAATATATTGTCTATATCCAGATACAGCGTTTCCAGGTACGGATCCAAAAGAGAAAGCAATCGCCCCGTGGTATTCGACACAAAGGAACAGTAGGCACAACGGGACGGGCAGAACGGGATCGACACATATACACTGCACAATCCCTCCTGCGGCGGAAGCCGGCGCAGAATTTTCATCTCTGTCGCCGCTACCGACACGGCCAACGCCGCCTTCTTCGTATTCACCAAATACTCGTCACGCAATACACGCCGGGCGCGGTTCACACCGCCCTCCGACACAATCAGCTCACTTGCCACCTTCGACGGACGCACTCCCGTCAGAATTCCCCACGGCGGTTGGTATCCCTGTAACTCCTTGCCCGCTGTCAGCATCGCCCGTCCCGCGGCAATTTTGGCCCCCCGTTCTTCGGTCAGCGCCGGAAAATCCGCCATGCGGAACAGATAACTGCCGCGCCCTGTTGCATGATCCAGTTTCAGCTGTGCCGTCGCCTCAAAACCCTCTGCGGTACGCCGCAGATGAAGATCGGCCTCCGGGACGCCCGGGCCCGGTTTTTCTTCCTGCCCGAATTTTGCGCCCGGAAAAAACAGCATACACAGCGTCTGCACATAATAGGGGTTGATCTCACCCTCTGTCCGCAGAATCATGGCTCTTTCCCTTTCCCATCAGGCGTTCCGAATCCATCACCACGGTCACAGGGCCGCATGCGGTCATCTCTATCCGCATATCTGCACCGAAGCGTCCCTCTCCGGTCGGGATACCCGCCCTCCGCATCCGCTCCGCAAACGAAAGGTACAGCGGCTCCGCCTGCGCAGGACGCGCCGCTTCCAGGTAACTCGGGCGGTTCCCGTGCGTATACGACGCGCACAGCGTAAAGTTGGATACCACCAGTGCCTCCCCTTGCACATCCGCAAGGGACAAATTCATTTTCCCGGCCTCGTCGCCGAATATCCGCAGCCGCACAATCTTGTCGCACAGCACACGCATGTCTTCTTCATCGTCCTGTACCGTTACGCCAAGCAGGATCAGCAGGCCATTTCCGCATCGCCCGCACTCGCTTCCTTCGGCATACACCGCTGCCTTCTCCACTCGCTGCAATACCGCTATCATTTTCTGCCTTCCTGTCTTCTTTTCCGTGCATGGATGGCCCCATCACACATTCGGGCAGCAGCTCCCCATGCCGGTGATATCTTATTTCTGAAGTCCGCGCGTGACCGACCGCACCGCATCGATTCCATGCAGCCGCGATACGATCGACCGGAAATGTCCCACGTTTTTGCATCCCACCGTCAGCTGTACGCTCTGACTGTCGTCCGGACGCTTTTGCGCATTGATCTGCATGATCGCCACCTTCATATCCGCCAGCACGCGCGTAATGTCTGCGATCAGCGTATAACTGTTGTCCGCCAGAATCGATATGGTCGCCTCGTATATGCTGGAAGAAGACGCAAAGTCGCGCTCCCATGATGCACTCACCCAGCGACCCGCATATTCCGGATTCTTCATGCCGGAAAGAACATTCGGACAGTCCTTTTTGTGGATCGAGACTCCGTACCCCTTTGTGATGAAGCCGATGATATCGTCTCCGGGCAGCGGATTGCAGCACCGTGCAAATTTTACCATGCAGCCCGTCGTACCGTCCACAATGATTCCGCTGTCGCTTTTCAGATTCTTCGGCTTTTCCACCGTGCGGACCTGTGAGGCGTCCAGCGCTTCTTCGGCCTCACGGCCGCGTACCACATGATCGAACTCCTCCCGCAGGCGGGAGGCAATCTTGGCCACCGAAAGACCGCCGTATCCGATCGTATTGTACAGATCGTCCGGCCCCTGTATCCCCAGCCGACGGGCCAGATTGCTTACCACCTCCTGCCGCTCTGCTTCCGTATACGGACGCCCGATCCGGTGCAGCTCACGCTCCACCTCGCCGCGACCCACTTCAATATTCTCCGCACGGCTTTCCTTCTTGAACCACTGGCGGATTTTATTCCGCGCCTCGCTCGTCTTCACGATTTTCAGCCAGTCCCGGCTGGGGCCACGCGTCGTCGATGAGGTCAGTATTTCCACGATCTGTCCGTTCTCCGGCACGCTGTCGATCGGCACGATCATTCCGTTGATCTTCGCTCCGATCATCTTATTCCCCACCGCCGTGTGAATCGCATAGGCAAAGTCGATCACCGTCGAACCCAACGGCAGAGATATGCAGTCCCCCTTCGGTGTGAAAACAAAGGTTTCATCGTGAAAAATATCGGTCTTGAATGCATTGAAAAATTCGTCCGGGTCCTTGGTGCTGTCCTCCGCTTCTATCAGCTTCGCAATCCAGGACAGCTTCTCGTCCACCTCCTGGCTCGCCGTTTCACCCAGCTTGTATTTCCAGTGCGCCGCTATACCGAATTCCGCCACCCGGTGCATCTCCCGCGTGCGGATCTGGATTTCAAACGGAATGCCCCCCCGACTGATCACCGTCGTATGCAGAGAGCGATACAGGTTTGGCTTCGGCGTCGATATATAGTCCTTGAACCGCCCCGGCACCGATTTGAACAGCTCGTGCACAATTCCCAACACCGTATAGCATTCCAGCTCGGTCTCCACGATGACACGCAATGCGTAAAAATCATAGATCTCGTCGATGCTCTTATTGTTGCTGTACATTTTCCGATACAGGCTGTATACCGATTTGACGCGCCCTTCCATCGTAAACGGAATGTGATTTTCACGCAGCTTTTCCTCGATCTTCTGCCGCGCAAAGCGCAGAAGATCCCGGTTCTGACCGTACCGGCTGTCGATGGCTTCATATACCTCACGGTATCCGATCGGGTCCAGATAAAACAGGCTCAGATTCTCCAGCTCCAATTTGATCCGCTGCATACCAAGACGATGTGCCAACGGCGCATAAATGTACATGGTTTCCAATGCAATCGTGCGTTGCTTTTCGGCCTGCTTTGCTGATAGCGTCCGCATATTGTGCAGACGGTCGCAGAGCTTGATGAAGATCACACGGATATCCCGGCTCATCGCGAGCAGCATCTTCCGGATGTTCTCAATGTGCGATTCTTCCTTATCCTCAATCTTCATCTGCACGATCTTCGTCAATCCGTCTACCAGCAGCGCAACTTCTGCACCGAATCGGCGGGTGATTTCCTGCAGATTTGTGCGGTCCGAGCAGTCCTCTACCGTGTCATGCAGCAATGCCGCGCAAATAGAATCGGTGTCCAGTTCCAGCTCTGCCACAATTCCCGCCACAGCCAGCGGATGAGAAATGTACGGCTCTCCGCTCTGACGGTACTGACCTGCATGCATGTTTGCTGCATAATCATATGCTTCCTGTATCTTCTGAAACTGATAGTTCCTGCCTGTCCCACGCAGGCGCGAAAGGAGCGTTTCTATATCCGGGGTCGTATTGTCCGGCGTTGCATGATAGGGGCATATATCCATGATGTCCGCTGCCGTCACGGACTGCCGATCCACGCCTCCCGTTCCGGACGCTTTCGTCTTCTCCTCGTATTTCCCTCGTTCCTCTTCCATATTTCCTCCAGGCTATGACTCTTCCTCCCGCATTTGACTGCGAAGACGATGCAGCCATGTTGACTTCTCAAGGTCGGTTTTCTTCGCTGTAAAACATATACTGAAGTGATACTGCTCCGGACTCGTTTCTTCGATTCCCATCAGGTTCAGTTCCTGCAGTACCCGGATGATCACTTTCAGCTTGATGTATCCAATGCCGGCGTACCCAGCACCCCGTAGCCGCGCAAGCAATGCACGATGCGACAAACTGTCACATCCGCTCCGCACCTGACGCGATACCAGCGTATATACCGCAGCAAAATCCCGGCGATCCGGCAATATGCCTTCATTGGCTCCAAAAAGTGCACCGCTCCATATTTCTTCAAACCGTTCCCGCTCCCGGCACGCACGTACGCGCTCTTCCTCTGCTTGCCGGATATCCTTTACAATCAATTGGACGCTGCGACGACCGTTGTATTCATTGATGTCCAGATTGAACAGAAGATCTACACAGTCCCCTACAAATATATCCATTTGTGCCTGGGTACGGGAAAAGCACATAGCATTGAATTGATGTCGCTCATCGCCCACCGAAAGACGTGTGTGCTTGCCTCCGCTGACCGATGTACATTCAAACACATGGCATCCGCGCAGAACAAACACGGGTACCGGATTCCCGACACCGTACGGTTCCAGCATGCGCAGCTCTTCGCATAGCCCCATCGAGATATCTCCGCAACACAGTGTACAGTCGGCATGGATGGCCGGCGTCAAGGTCTCCTCATTCAGGCGCTCCCGCGCATAGGCGTTGATCTTCTCCCGGAAAGCCGGCAAGGCTCCCCGTGTCACGCTCAGTCCTGCCGCCAGCTCATGCCCGCCGTATTTTACCAATGTATCGCTGCAATATACCAGGGCATCTACCAGATTCATCCCTCTGATGCTCCGTCCCGATCCCTTTCCGATATCCGTATCCAGATGTTGCCCGGAATCGCATCCCGAAAAGGAGATCAGAATGGATGGAAGGCCGTATCGCTCTGTAATCCGCGAGGCAACAATCCCGATCACGCCGTGATGCCAGTCATCTGAATCCAGCACAATGACAGGATCCTCTTCCGGCTGCTCACGTTCAATCCGATTGTACGCCTCCTCTACGATGCGATTTTCCTCTGCCTGACGCTCCCGGTTGGCCTCACACAGTCCGCGCGCCAGTTCCGCTGTCCGCGCAGGATCCTGCGACAGAAACAGCTCTACCGCATCGGTTGCGCAACGCACGCGGCCAGCCGCATTGATTCGGGGAGCAATCGTATACCCGATATACCCCGACGTGATTTTCTGTGGGCGGCGGCTCCGTCGCCCTTCCCGACCGTCCGCCGGCTGCGCCGCGGCCTCCATCAGCGCCGCAAGACCCGGCCGGCAATGGCTTTCCATGCGGGAAAGCCCGTAACTCACAATCAGCTTGTTTTCATCCCGGATCGGCATCACATCCGCGATCGTGCCGATCGCTACCAGATCGGCATACTCCTCACACATGCGACGCACACATACCGAGCGACGGTCCCCCGTCGTGCTTTCCTCATATGCGCAGATCAGCTTGAATACCACGCCCACGCCCGCCAGATCCTTGAACGGATACGCACAGTCTGCCCGGTGCGGATTCACCACGGCTACCGCTGCGGGCAACTCCTCCCGGCACTCATGGTGATCGGTCACGATCACATCCATACCGTGCGTCCGTGCCAGCTCCACTTCCGCTGTCGCAGTGATGCCGGTATCCACCGTAATCATAAGACGCGTACCGCTCCCGGACAGCGCTTCCACTGCCGCCGCCGATACACCGTAACCCTCTCCGATCCGATTGGGAATATAATAGTCTACCTCCGCGCCCTTGCGGCGCAGATACAAATACAGGGTGCTCACGGAAGTCACGCCGTCCACATCATAGTCTCCGTATATCGTGATCTTCTCCCGTTTGCGGATGGCGCTCCGGATCCGGTTCACTGCGCGCTCCATGTCCTGCATTTTATAGGGGCTGTGCATCAGCTCGCTTTCCATACAAAGAAAAGCACGCGCACTTTCCGCATCCCGATAGCCGCGTGCCACAAGCAGCCGCGCCGTTACATCTTGTATTCCCAGTGCTTTTTCTATTTCAGTGGCCGCTGCGCGACTCGCAGGATCGTTTTCTTCCGACACAATCCAACGTTTCTCGCGCGGGCTGTTGCGATTGATATATCTCATGAAATCATCTTACTTTCCTTCGGATTCGTCTTCCCCATATTCTTCGCCGTTTTCCCACGCGCTGCATATCCGCACAATATGGCTCGGCGGATCCCGCCGCGCGACAAAAGCGGAAAGCAGCCATGCGCCCAGCATGGCGATACCAAAGCCAACACAGGCGCACAGTCCCGCGGAAAGCGTTGCCGGGCCGAAATACCTGCAGCCCACAAGATAAAAGGCCAGTGCCAGCAGAATCGGAAAAAGAAATACCACCGCCGCATAGCTCAGAATCAATCGGTCCGACGCCTCAATCTCCACCGTATCGCCGGGAAGTGCGCCGATATCGTTCCGCACCAATGCCGTATGCTGTCGGTCCCCGCCAAGCAGAGAACAGGCTGCGCAGCCTTCTGCATGACGGTGACAGCCCTCACATGCCGTAGAACGCCGGATCCGTACCGTTGCAACCGGACCTTCCGTACGTATCACAAGACCCCTTTGCTTCATCCCATTCTCCTTTTTTCCGCTCTCAGTCCGCAGGTGCCCGATAGCGGCCAATCACCGCCATCGCCGTGCGAAGCCCGTCGAGTGCCGCACTTGTAATTCCCCCTGCGTATCCCGCACCTTCCCCGCAGGGATACAGGTTCGAAAAACCCGGCGCCGTACGCGCTTCGCCGCGCACAATACGGACCGGCGCCGATGTCCGGGTTTCCGGCCCCGTCAGAACCGCATCCCACGCATCGTAGCCTTCTATGCGCCGCCCGAAACCAGGCAAGGACTGTCGCAACGCACGACATACAAAAGGCGGCAGGTAGTCATCCGGCAGACACAGGCAGACATTTCCGTCCCGATAACTCGGTTCGATTCTCTTCGGTTCCCTTACACAGCGTCCTTCCAGAAAATCCCCCAAAAGGCATGCGGGAGCACGATAATCGGAGCCTGCCGCCTGATACGCTACACGTTCAATCTCCCGCTGAAACGCAATGGCTCGCTCCGGACGGTTCCCGTAATCCTCGCACAGAACCGAAACGGCCACGGCCGCGTTGGCATTGCGTCCGTCACGTGCATACCGGCTCATACCGTTGACCACCACGCCGCCGCTTTCGCTGGCCGCCGCAACCACCTCCCCGCCGGGACACATGCAGAATGTATACACGCCGCGCGCACCGCTCCGGTCCGACAGCGCATATTCAGCATGACCCAGCGCCGGATGTCCGGCATATCGCCCGTAAAGTGCACGGTCTATATCTTCCTGCAAATGCTCCGCGCGCAGTCCCACCGAAAAAGCCTTGGGTTCCAGATGTACACCCCGTTTCATCAGCATACTGTACGTATCCCTTGCACTGTGCCCGGTTGCCAACACCAACGGTCCGCAGGCAATCGCGGTCCCGTCACGAAGCAACACACCTGCAATCCCATCTCCATCCGGCACAATATCCGTCACATGCGCATGATACCGTACCTCTCCACCGCAGGCAATCAGGCGGGCAAGCAACCCTTCTACCACGGTGCACAGTCGGTCGGTGCCGATATGCGGCTTGGATAAAAGCGTAATTTCCTCCGGTGCGCCGAATTCGACAAAGCGGCGTAATACATACCCCGTCATCCCGTCGTTTACACGCGTCACCAGCTTCCCGTCCGAAAAGGTCCCGGCCCCGCCCGCACCGAACTGTATGTTGCTGTCGGTATCCAGCAATCCGTCTGCACGGAACCGCGCAACCGCCGCCTTCCGCTCCGTAATATCGCCGCCACGTTCCAGAAGAAGGGGACGGTACCCCGATTCCGCCAGCAAAAGCGCACAGAACATTCCGGCAGGTCCGCTTCCCACTACGATCGGACGGCCGCGCATGACTTCATGTCCGGGATGTACCTCCGGCTCCTCCGCGCGCAGCAGGAGCAGGCCGGCGCGCACCAGGCGTTCCTCCTCTTTAACAGAAAAATCGCCGCGTACGGCGACCGAGTACACAAAATCTATGGCATCCCGCTTCCGGGCGTCCACCGAACGGCGATACACGCGATAGGTCAATATGCCCCCGATCCCCATACTGCGCATTCGTCCGGCTGCCGCCTGAAGCACGGCGGAAGCCGGACGGTCTATCGGCATACGCACAGACGGAAGTATATAGGTAGCCTCCATCAGGTCAGTGCCTCCAACAGCATATTCACACGGTATTCCTCCCGTACCTCGATCCCCTCCGGAAGATCAAAATATACCAGCATCTCATAGGTCTTCCCTGCGGTAAGCGGGCCGATATCGCTACGATCCGCCAGATCTGCTATGCGCACATATGCCACAATGTCCCCTGTATTACACTCGGCAATGGCCGCCTTCGTTCCGTATATGCGTAAATTGAGCGTCTGATCCACCGTGCCGGTATATTCCATATTCTCACTGTCCAGCACACTCACACGCACACCACGATATGTCTCATCATAGGTCGGAGGCTCCGCATACATCACGTACAACCAGATCACTACTGCGGCCAGAAGACACATCAACTGAGCCAATATATGACGCGGGCGGCGCAATATTCCCCCCCATTCTCTTACTTTCATATCTTAATCGCACCTCACTTCCGGATACATAGCTCGGTAAGCGTTTGCTTCAGCGTCTGATAATTCTGATTGCGCTTGAGTTCCCCTTCAAATGCAATCGATATGGTACCCGTTTCCTCCGACACCACAATAATGAGCGCATCGCTGATCTCGCTCATCCCCAGCGCCGCGCGGTGACGCGTACCGAGATCCTGATTAATGGCCCGCTCCGTCAGAGGAAGAAAACAACTGGCCGCACAGATGCGTCCATTCCGAATGATCATGGCTCCGTCGTGAAGCGGTGCTTTGTTATAAAATACGTTTCGGATCAGATACGCAGTTACCTTCGCGTCCAATTCCACACCCGATCGGATAATATCTCCCAATTTGGTAGATCGCTCCATCACAATCAGTGCTCCGGTCTTGGTTCGCGACATATCCGATACCGCTTCACACAGTGCCTCCACCATTTCCGTACGGCTTGCCATGGAACGCTGGTCACCAAGGCCCTTGAATCCACGCAACGGTTCCTCTCCCACCTTTTCAAGCGCGCCGCGCAGTTCCGGCTGAAACAGAATAATCAATGCCAGTATCCCAACCTGAAAAATATTCCCCAGGATGAATCGTACTGCGTGAAAATGGATGATATCGCTTACCAGCATAACGATGGCCGTCACAAAAATTCCCAGCGCCAGCTTCCCGGCACGCCGTTCGCTCACAAACCGATACGCATAATATAACAGCAACGAAAGCAACAGGATATCCACAATATCCGTCCATCGAATCAATGAAAATTGTAACCGGACAAAATCCCAGATTTCGCTGATCGTAGGAAAGCCGCTCATATATATCCGCGCCCCTGCCTGCAGGCAGAGACTTCCCCTATCTTTATTCCATATAAAGCATTATAACATGTTAATTATATATTTTCAATGGCTTTTCTATGATTTACCCGTATTTTCCTTCGGTTTTTTCTGTTTTTCTCCCCAATTTGCATTCTCCTTCCGGTGCTGTTGACTTTCACGACGATGGCCTTCCGCTCCGAAATCGCTTCCAAGGACTGCACCCGATGTGATCGCTCCTGCACCGAAACGATCGCGAATTCCGTCCAAAGTCGTCTCAATATGAGAAATCTTCTCCCGCTGTTCCGCAATATCCCCCTCAAAAAATGAAATCGGATCATAGCTGCGGTCGACCGGCACCAGCTGTATCGCCGTTACGGTCAGCGCCCGGATCGGACGCCCCGCCTTCCAGCATCTGTGCACCAGATCGTTTGCGGCCTCGGAAAGCTCCCTCGACAGGTCTGTCGGCCGAGACAGCGGCCCCTGCCTGGTCAAGGTCTGCAGCATGGTATCCTTGATCGTCACCGCAATTCCACGGGCACGCTGTCCTGCCTCACGTAAACGGCTGCCTACCTCTACGCACAGCGCCTCCAACCCGATTCGGATCTCCTCCTCCGTCACAAGATCCCGCCGGAAAGTCATGCCGTTCCCGATGCTTTTGGCTTTCCGCTTGTCCGTTCGCCGTGCCACCTCCGAATCGTCCAGTCCGTTTGCATAGTCATGCAGCAGCTCTCCTGCACGGCCGAACCGTGAGGACAAAAATGCACGGCTCGCGTGTGCCAGGTCGCCGATGCTGCAGATATTGATCCCGCGCAATGCCTCTGACATGTGGCGTCCCACATGCATCATTGCCTCCACCGGCAGCGGCTACAGGATCTGCCGGAAATTTTCCCGCGTTATAACCGTTGTCCCATCCGGCTTATTGTAGTCGCTCCCCAGCTTCGCAAAAATTTTATTGAAAGACACTCCTACCGATACGGTCACACCAATCTCCCCCCGTACTGCCGTACGGATGGCATCTGCAATCGTCGGTCCGTCTCCGAACAGCACACGCGACCCCGTCACATCCAGAAACGACTCGTCAATGGAAAACGGCTCTACCTGATCCGTGTACCGATCGTATATCGCATTGATACGTCGGGAAAATTCCGCATATTCCGCGTGATGCGGCGGTACCGTCACCAGATCCCGGCACTTGCGGCGTGCCGACCATACCGTCTCCGCCGTTTGAATTCCGTACTTTTTTGCCAGCTGATTCTTAGCCAATACAATCCCGCGCCGGTCTTCCTCGCTACCGCATACCGCCATCGGGACATCCCGCAACGTCGGATCCAGCACGCTTTCCACTGAGGCAAAAAAACTGTCGCAGTCACAGTGCAGAATCACACGGTCGGATGTCGGATATCGCTCTTTCTTTCCACTGGCATACTCCGGCACTCCGCTTTGCTCTTCCCAATTCCACGACATTTCTACGTCTCCTCTTTCTGCTGCTGCATTCCTCTCCTGTTTTGATGACAGTAGTATTCTACCACGCAGATAAGAAAAAAGCAACGACCCAGCCGTTGCTTTTTCCCCGGGCGGAGGATTCCCCGACCGCATTTTGTCTGTTTTCCCCTGAATGTCAGATGCTTTTTACAATATATGGGGCCATCTCCGCGTCAATTGCTGCCTGTTCCGCCGCAGCAGCCGCCTCTGCCTCCGCTTCTTCCTGACGCTTCGCTTCCAGCAACAGTGCCTTGATGGAGAGGCTCAGCTTTCGCTTCTCGTCATCCACCTCAAGGATCTTGACCGTAACCGGCTGACCCAACTGCAGCACATCCTCCGGCTTTGCCACCTTTTCAAGGGCTATCTGGGAAATGTGAATCAGACCGTCCACACCATCATATACTTCGGCAAACGCTCCGAAGGGCATCATGCTTACAATCTTGCCCTCCACCACATCGCCTTCTCCGTACTGCTTTCTGAACTGATACCACGGATCCATCTCTTCCGTCTTATAGCCCAGCGATATACGCCTGGCATCGCGGTCCAGATCCTTGATATATACCTCGATCTCCTGTCCGACCGATACGACATCCGCCGGGCTCTTGATCCGCTTCCAGGAAAGCTCGGTGTTGTGCACCATACCGTCCACACCACCAATGTCCACAAATGCACCGTAATTCGTCATGTTCTTGACAACACCGGTATAGTGCTGCCCCACTTCCAGTGTCTCCCAGACCGCGGCTTCCCGCGCTTTCCGCTCCGCCGTCAGAACCATACGGATCGAACCTTTGGCACTGTTCCGCCGCCGATCGTCGATCTCAATCACGCGGAAGCGCTGCACCGTTCCGACCAGTGTATTCAGATCCCCGTCCTTCGGAACGCCCGTATGCGACGCGGGAACAAAGATCTGTGCACCGTTGTAGGATATCAGCACGCCGCCTTTGATCGCCTTCACCACCTTGCCTTCCAGCACATCTCCGTTCTCTTTCGCCGCGACCACCGCGCCCCAGTTCCGGTCCGCATCCACTCTCTTCTTGGAAAGCTCCGCCATACCGTCTTTGTCACTCAGGCTCAGGACCAACGCTTCCACACTGTCCCCTACGCGGAACAGATCATTCAGGTTCACGCCCGGCTCATCCGTGATCTGATCGCGCTTGATCACGCCGGTCACTTTGGCGCCAAGATCCACATAGATCTCATTCTGACCGATCGCCGTTACAATTCCGCTTACGGTTTCTCCTCTATGTAATGTTTTAAATGAGTCTTCCAGCATCTGTTCAAAATTTTCCTGGGTTTCCTGATTCATTGCTTCATATACCTCCCTAATTATCTCGTCGGGCGTGGAAGCGCCCGCCGTTATCGATATGACCGTATCCTCCCCGTCTGTATGATAGGAGGACGGCAGCTCTGCGCATGACTCGATCCAGCACGTATCCGCACAAAAACGCCGGCACAGCTCGTACAGTTTCCCCGTATTGGAGCTCTCCCGACCCCCGATCACAATCACACGGTCAGAATGGGCGGCCAGCACTACCGCTTCCTTCTGCCGATTTTCAGTCACACTGCATATTGTATCAAATTTTTTTGCGTTTGTATATAGTTTTTCGATAATTTTTTGACTTTTTTTCCATTCTTCCAGATTCTGGGTCGTCTGCGCCGCCATGACGATCCGCTTTTCCCCTATATCCGTTTGTCGCAAAAGCGCTTCCAGCTCCTGCGCCGTTCCGAATACACGGTATTCTCCCCGCACATGGCTCAGGATCCCCTGCACCTCCGGATGGTTCTCGCTCCCCAACAGCAGAAACAGCGTATCCGCACCCGTATTCTCATCCGCGATCCGGTGGATCTTCCTCACAAACGGACAGGTCATATCCTCTATCGTAAAATGCGGATGCGCCTCCGAAAGTCCACGAAGCAGCTTCTCCTGCTCCAGCGGAATCCCGTGCGTGCGTACCACTACCGTCGTCGCTCCCTCCCTGTCGCTCTCCTCCGCTACACGGGATGCTTCCTCCGCCGTGATATGCCGCACTCCACGCTTTTCCAGCGATTCGTTGTACAGACGGTTATGGATCAGATGCCCCAGTATGCATACGCGACGATCCCCTCGCGCGATCAATTGCTCCACATGCGCTGTGGCCCGCCTGACTCCGAAACAGAAGCCCGCATTTTCCGCAATCTGTATTTTCATTCCTTTTCCGTTCTTCCTCCGGTTTTTTTGGTTTATGCTTTTGTTCCCCCGTTCGGGTTTTCATTTTCCGCTTTCTCCGTGCTCCCGTCATGAATTTTGTCGGGCAGGCACGCCTCGGATGCTTCCGCTCCGCTTTTTACGAATCCGCCCAGCCGGCAGATTTCCGCAAAGACTTTTTCAGTCGCCCGCCGATAAGCATCTCCGCCACCATCCGCAAGACCCAGCTCCGCATAGGGGATTGGGGTCCCCACCAGGATCTCCACGCGACGCAGCCATGCATAGCGTTGATTCTTCATCCGGATACAGACCGGCAGCACCGGACATTCCGCATGGTGCGCAATCATACCGGCACCTGCCCGGATTGGGGTATCCGCTGGGTTCTTTCCCGGCTGACGGTGCCCCTGTGGGAACAGCGCGACCAGCTCTCCCTCCTTCAGTAAGGCAATGGACTTCCGGATGGCTGTTACATCCGCGCCGCCCCTGTCCAGCGGACAGGCGCCGAGGCGGCGGATCAGCCAGCCCAGAACCGGAATGCGGAACAACTCCGCCTTTGCCATATAGCGCAGCTGACGCGGACATACCGCCGCGGCTGCGATCACATCGGCGGCGCTGATGTGGTTGATGCAGACAAGACATCCGCCCTCTTTCGGAAAGTTTTCCCGCCCGATCACCCGGATCCGGAGAAAGAAACGGAACAGTCCCGCAAAAACACGGTGGGCACGACGGTAAAAGCGTTTGTTTTTCTCTTCTTCCCGGCGCTCCTTTTCGGATGCTGCATCGGACCTTTGTATTCCTGTTTTCTCCGCGCCTTTTCCGTCGTCGGCCTCTGCTTTTTCACTTTTCCCCCCGATTTCCCCAGCCGGCGCGGCCTCTTTGTTTTCAATCTTTATTTCGCGGCAGAATTTGTTTCCCGATGAAAGCTCCGACACGTGCGCCTTGCTTTCCGTCCGGTTTTCTCCACAGGATCCTTCCGGAACGGCAGCGGCGGCTGCACACTGCCCGGAATCTGCATTTTTCTCATATATTTCACGGCAGGTGCTGTTTTTTTCTGTCGCCTGCCCGTCATTCTTCCCGGTTGTTTCCAAACTTCGCTCCTTTGCTTTCTTCCGGGACCTTCCCCCGGCGTTTTCGGATGTATGTATCTATATGGCATGGCCGGTCGTGCGATGCAAGGCATCAGACGCCACCGGTCTTCTCCCGTATGATGGTCAGCGCAAGCGCCAGGGTCTGCTCCGGCTCCAGCTCTGAGTTGTCCAGAAAGACCGCGTCCTGCGCCGGTACCGCGGGAGCAATGGCACGCGTCCGGTCGTTTTCGTCACGCTGGCGCATATCCGCGAGAACCTCTTCATAGGTCGTTGTCATACCTTTGCCCTGCAATTCCTCTGCACGGCGCCGCGCCCGTGCTTCCGGCGTTGCCACCAGGAAGATCTTGACCTCCGCATCCGGAAGAATCACCGTGCCGATGTCCCGCCCGTCCATCACAACGCTGTTCTCCCGCGCAATATGCCGCTGGGTTTCCAGAAGATAGGCGCGCACCCCAGGAATCGCCGAGACCGCCGATGCATACATGGAGATATCCGGCGTGCGGATCCGATCCCCGACGTCCTCGCCGCACAGATAAATGTGTTGCTCTCCCGCCTCGTGCGTCATCCGCAGACGGATGTCCGGCAGGCTGGCAAGCACTGCCGCTTCATTCTTCGGATCAATCCCATGCTCGCGCATGTACAGTCCTACGGTCCGGTAAAGCGCTCCCGTATCCACATATATCATACCCAACTTGCGGGCAATCGAGCGTGCAAGGCTGCTCTTCCCAGCCCCGCTCGGTCCGTCAATGGCAATTTTCATCTGTTATGTTCCTCCTGCTGTTTTTTCGGTCGGTACGCGGCAGCGGCCCTCCCTGCCGATCGCCCCGTAGAAAATGCAATCTGCAGATTGTAGCCACCCGTATAGGCGTCCACATCCAGTATCTCTCCCGCAAAATACAACCCCGGAACCAGACGGGACATCATGGTCCGCGGATCCACCTCCCGCACGTCAATGCCACCCGAGGTCACAATGGCCTCGGCAAGCGGTCGAAAATCATGGATCGGGATCTCGAAGCGCTTGCAGGTATCCAACAGACGGCGCCGCTCCGGACGCGTGACGGCGTGTGCTTTTTCGTGAGGATCGACCGACGCCCGGCGCAGCAGCGGCAGAATCAGACTGTGCGGCAACAGATCCTCCATCGCATGCACAAGGTCACGGTTGCGGTATTTGGCAAGATCGGCACAGAGGCGACGGTCGAGCGTTCCCTCATCCAGCGCCGGTTTGAGATCGATCCGCGCCGTCAGGAAGCCCGGAAGCTTTCCGCGCAGATGCGCCGATGCGCTGAGAACCATCGGACCGCTGATTCCGAAATGCGTGAACAGCATCTCTCCCATGTCCTCGTACAGCGCACGCCCGCCCTCCGGCCCCAGTATATACAGCGCTACGTTGCGCAGAGAAAGCCCCGCAAGCTCTGCGCAGACCGGGTCGGGAGAGCAGAGCGGAACCAGCGACGGACACAGTTCGGTCACCGTGTGCCCCAGCGATGCCGCCAGGCGGTAGCCGGAGCCGTCCGAGCCGGTCAGCGGGTAGGATGCCCCGCCTGTCGCCAGTATGACCACGTCGTGTCTGCGCTCGCCCGTCTGCGTCCGGACACCGGCGATCCGGCCATCGCGCAAAGACAGCTCCTGCACCTTCTCCCGACGCCACGTGCACCCCGATACATACCGGGAAAGCGCCGCCACAATGTCTCCTGCCCGGTCGGACACCGGAAATACACGGCGCCCGCGCTCGGTCTTCAACGGGACGCCGCAGCGCTCCTCAAAAAAACGGACGGTCTCCTCCGGAGGAAAGCCGTTCAACGCGCCGTATAAAAAGCGGGGATTCCGTGTCACATTTCCAAGGAAATCCGCCGGGCTGCAAAGATTGGTCAGATTGCATCGGCCCTTTCCCGTAATGCCCAGCTTCCGGCCCAGTGTGCGGTTCGGCTCATACAGCGTCACCGACGCTCCCGCCTCCTGCGCCGTTCCCGCCGCCATCAGCCCTGCCGCTCCGCCGCCGACCACCGCCACGTGCACCGCGCGCTCTTTTCCCTCACCGTTTGGCATACACGTCGTATTCATCCCAGATCCGTTCCAGCTTGTCAAAGCGCGCGGTCACTTTCTCCTGACAGCGATTGGTTACCGCCACAAGGATCGCGTTCAGAATGCTCATAGGCGCCACCAGCGAATCGACAAAAGATACCATATCGCTCTGCGCCGTCAGAACATAATGCGCATTCTCCGCAATCGGCGAGGCCGCCGTATCCGTCAGCGCCACCACCGTTGCGCCCTGCGCATGCGCGTACTTCACTGCATTGATCACCTTCGTCGAATAGCGCGGGAAGCTGATCGCAAAGGTCAGGTCCCCTTCTCCGATTTCCAGCATCTGCTCGAAGACCTCCCCGCTGCTGGTCGGCTGCACATACTTCACATTGTCAAAAATCATTCCCAGATTGAAGTGAAAAAAGGAGGCAAGGGAGGTCGACGAACGTACTCCGATAATATAGATATGCCGCGCCGCAATCAGCGCGTCCACCGCGCCCGCAAATGACGGACGGTCTATCTTATCCAGCGTGTACCGGATCCGTCCCACATCCGCCATCAGTACGCTGTCCAGAACATCCCCTTTCCCGTACCGCAGGTTCGACACGCGAATCCGCTGATTCGAGGTCAGACGCGACCGCAGACTCTCCTGTATGCCGCGCTGCAGCTCCGGATAGCCTTCATATCCCAGCTCCAGTGCAAAGCGCACCACCGTAGACTCGGATACGTCCACCAGCTCGCCCAGCTTGGCCGCTGTCATATACGCGGCCTGCTCATAGTTTTCCTGTATCGCCTCCGCGATCTTTCTCTGACTTTTGGAGAAGCCGGGCAGTTTTTCCCGGATTCTGCTTTCCACATCGTTTTCCATCGGGTTCCCTCCTCCGGATACGGTATATGCACGTTTCGGTTCCCGTTTTCCCGGTCCGCCCGGCTCACCGTTTCCACCTGTTCTTTTCCTTACCAGTATACCATATCCGCGCCGGTTTTGCAAGACACACGCACCGGATAGAAAAATAAAAATCCCCCCGTCAAACGGGGGGTATTTCATTTTCGGGTAAAACCCTAAATGTTACTGGCGACGCACAAGTGCGTTTTAGATTGGCCTGCCAGCCATGCAT
>CALWTT010000041.1 GCA_944384545.1 uncultured Clostridia bacterium
CCAGTGGTGGCAATGACGGCTGGCAGCCCGCGTTTTTCTGCTTCCGCGAGCAGGGAGAGGGTGCCCGTGTGGTGTGAGAAGTCGATCAGGACATCCGCAGCGGCAGGGCAGTCGGCCAGGGAAGGAACGATACCGTCGCCGGCACGAATATCCACACATCCGACGCAGAGAGCTCCGCGGTAGCCATCGCGGCAGAGCGCGAGGACCTCACGTCCCATGAAGCCGGCGGCGCCCGAAACAATGATCCGCATCACAGAAGGCCCTCCGCGCGCATCAGCGCATACAGATGCTCCTGCTTATCCGGTTCCATGGTGGTGAGGGGCATGCGCAGGTAGTTCTGACAATAGCCCATGGCAGCCATGGCGGCCTTGACGGGTATGGGATTGACCTCGGAGAAGAGCGCATCGATGAGGGGGTGATAATGGATCTGGAGCGCCGCGGCACCCTTTACGTCTCCGCGGAAAAAGCGGTTGGTGATTTCGGAGGTCTCGCGCGGGAGGAGATTGGACAGAACCGAGATACAGCCCTTGCCGCCAAGGGAGAGGATCGGAACGATCTGGTCGTCATTGCCGGAATACAGATCGAGTCTGTCTCCGACCCGTGCGACGGTCTCCAGGATCTTGGAGATATTGCCATTGGCCTCCTTGATGCCGACGATATTGGGATGCTCGGCAAGAGCCTCATAGGTGGCCGGCTCAATATTGACGCCGGTGCGGGAAGGGACATTATAGACGAGGATAGGCTTGTCGCTGGCATCGGCGATGGCGGTATACATTTTGCAGAGCCCCTTTTGCGTGGCCTTGTTATAGTAGGGTGTGACGACGAGAGCGGCATCGGCGCCGGCGCGGCAGGCAAAGCGCGTAAGATCGAGTGCATAGTCGGTGTCGTTGGAGCCGGTGCCGGCAATGACAGGAACGCGTCCGGCGGGATGGCGCACGACAAAGGCAATCGCATCGCGGTGTTCTTCGTCGGTGAGCGTGGAAGACTCCCCGGTGGTGCCGCAGACGACGAGTCCGGCAATGCCTCCTGCGATCTGGAAATCGATCAGCCGGCCGAAGAGATCATAGTCGATGCCTTCCTCGGTAAGCGGCGTGATCAGCGCGGTGGCGATACCCTGGAATACGGTTTTCTTCTTCATGGAAAAGTCTCCTTTGCAATAAAGATATGCGGGGGGGAAGGGAAAAAAGAAGGGGCAGCATACGGCTGCCCCGGTTATCGCACACAAAAAAGACGATGCGTAAAACCTTGATAGCACTCCGTAAGCACGACAGTCCTGCGGATCTTATTCCCCACGACCAGCACGGCAATCCTGCAAGAAAAAGCCGCCTTCGGCAACCGCCCCTTTCGGCCCGACCGCTTGCACGGCATTGATCCGGACGTACTGATGGCAGGATGCGCCTCTATCAATTTTTGCAACAGTATAACATGAATTTTCGGATTTGTCAAGATTTTTTTGGAAAAAGGCGGACAGATATGGATATGAGCGGGCAGCGTGTCGCAGCCTGGCGGACACATGTGACACGCGGAGGCGGAGCACGGCGCCATGGGCAGGGATCTCCGGAAAGGAAAAGCCCGCCGCAGGTGCGGCGGGCAACCGGGTTTATTCGAGATTGAGCCGATGGCGTAATAAATAGACGGTCAGGAAATACAGACCGACACCCGCACCGATATACAAAAGAATCTCTACGATGGTAAGAATCCAATTCGTATCCAAAGAAAACCCAAGACCCGAAAGGGACCGGATCATGCTGATGAGGATGGGAATCAGAAGATTGATCCCTATGAAAATGAGGATGGAAACAAAGAATTTCATTTTTTCGATGAGCAGGAATCCGACGGTGGCGGAAAAGAGGAGAAAGATGATCTGCGATGCGATGATGACGGCGGCCTCGGCATACGAGAGAAGGATATATGCCGGGTCGGGGTTTACCGTAGAGGGCAGATCGGGTGTGGGGGTAGCCGCTCCTCCCGTCTGGGACAGAGCGAGCGGTAAATCCTTGACGAGGTATATGCAAAGTATACCGGCAAGGACACAGATCCCCGTCCAGACGATTCCGGCGAAGAATTTGGAGAGCAGCAGCCGGTGCGTTCCGGTGGGAAGCACGAAGGTGAGGTATCCTTCATCGCCGAAGAAATTGGAGCGGACATGGAGGAGCAGAATGAGTGCTGGGGAAACGGCGAGGAGAAGAAAGGCGAATACGGAAACAGGCAGGAGCATGACATAGAGGAAATCCAGGACATTCAGAGAATACGGTTGGTAGGAATACCAGTAATAGCAGAAAAAAGCGCAGAGCGGAACGGCTGCGATGAGAGCGCTGAGAAGAATGGGGAGAAGTGGGCGCGCCATGCAGCGGAAATCATAGGCAAAGAGTTTTTTCAGCATCGGAACACCTCCCGGAAGAGCGCATCGAGGGTCGTATTTTCCTTTTCATGTACATCGGCGACGGAGCCATAGCGCAGGATCTTTCCACGCTGGATAAAGAGGAATTCTTCGAGAATCGGTTCCACATCGGCGATGAGGTGCGTGGAGATCAGGACGGTGGAATCGGGGCGACGGCCGGCAATAATGGTATCGAGCACATAATCGCGCGTAGCGGGATCCACGCCGCCGATGGGCTCATCGAGAAGGTAGAGTTCGGCGTCGCGGCTCATGACAAGGATGAGCTGGACCTTCTCCCGTGTCCCCTTGGAGAGCTGTTGTATGCTTTTGCGTGCAGGGATTTCGAGCCGGTCGAGCATATGCAGTGCGCGCGTGCGGTCAAAATCCGGGAACATATCCGAAAAGAAGCCGAGCGCATCGACCGGAGTCATCCAGGTGGGCAGACTGTTGCGTTCTGGCAGATAGGAAACGCGCGCCTTGCTGTCGGGTCCGACAGGGAAGCCGCAGACGCGGACCTCACCGGTGGAGGGCGTGAGAATGCCGGCGGTGAGTTTGAGGAGGGTGGTTTTCCCGCTGCCGTTGGGGCCGAGCAGGCCGATGATTTTTCCGCGTGGAAGCGACAGATGGATGGCAAGCGCAGGGGTTCCGCCGTAATTTTTGGACAGAGAAAGCGCCTGAAAAACGGGACCTTGCTGTTGCATGATGCACTCCTTTCGGTGTCGGATCCGGCAATCCGTGAAGAGACGGTGCCGGTACGAGAACATTTTAATGCATTGTATCCGGAATGTCAATAGCGGAAGAGCGGTTGTGCCGACGGAAAGCATCGGCGGCGGCAAGCGCCGGGGGAAGGAGCACGCAGGAAAGACAGAGAAGCAGGAAGACGTCGCCGATGCAGGTATACAGCGTTTTCTCAGACACGAAGGCGACTTCCGCAACCGCCTGTCCCTCAACGAGCGGAGGGATGCTGGTGACGATATTTCCGTGAGGATCGATGACCGAGGAAATGCCGGTATTGGCGGCGCGGAGGATCCAGCGCCGATTTTCGACGGCGCGGAGGACGGCCTGGCCGTTGTGCTGATAGACGGCGGCGGAGTCAAAGAACCAGGAGTCATTGGTACCGAGCGCGATCAGCTCGGCGCCTGCGGCAACGCTGTCGCGTGTGAGCGATTCATAAATCGAATCAAAGCAGATCAGCCCGCCGATACAACCAAATGCCTCATCAAAGAGCGCAGGCTGGTCTCCTGGAGTAACGCCGTTGCCGTCCCCCATCATTTCGAGCTGTGCGAGCGGCGGAATGAGGGTCCGGATCAGAGCTGCCATCGGAACATATTCGCCGAAGGGGACAAGATGCCGCTTGTAGTAGACATGCTCACTGATACTACCGTCGGGATAGACGAGGAAGAGCGCGTTGTAGCGCAGGAAGTTTCCTTCTGCGTCGCTGCCGGCGTCGTAGGCTCCGACGATCTGGATGGCGCCGGTTTTCTGTGCGATGGCCGAGATGCGTGCGAGGATGGCGCCATTGCCGTTCCGCAGATACGTAGTGATGACGGTTTCGGGCCAGACGATCAGCTCAGCACCCGCGGCCGCAGCCTCTTCGGCAAGCCGGCCATAAATGGCAATTGCGTCGGTGGTCTCCACCCATTTTTCGGAGGAGGCAATATTTCCCTGCAAAACCGCAGCGGTCATTCTGGATTCTTCTGTCACGGGCTGCAGATAGGCAAGCGTGCAGAGGCCGGTATGCAGGATAAAAACGGCTGCAGCCGTAAGGCATGCAACGCGGCAGGCCCTGGGCTTTGCAGTATACACGACATGAAGAATGGCATAGGCGAGGCAGGCATTGACCGCGGCAATGACGAAGGTGACAAAATAGGAGCCGAAGAAGGAAGCGGAAGCGAGGAGGAATGGCTGCGGATAGAGTGCAAGCGCCAGCTGTGCGCCCCAGGGAACTCCTGCCCAGGTGAGGGTTTGGGTGAAGGAGAAGAGCGGGAAGAGCGCAGCAAAGAGGAAGGGCAGGAGGAGGGGAAACTTCCGGACGATCGGCGTGCGGGACAGCCAGGCAAGGCAATAGAAGAGAAAGGCAAAGCCAAGCGCCTGCAGGAAAGGGAGGCCGATGCAGGCAAGAAGGATGATGAACGCGGCAATGGCCGGCGTCATGCCCGCTACGAAGTCCAGCGGCCAGAGGTAGGTAAACCAGTGAAAGATGACCATGAAATAGGGAACCATCACAAGCAGTCCTACCCCGTAATAGTGGCGTGGCCGGAAGAGGAGCGACGGACGGATGAGTTCACGGAAGAGCAGAAGAAGGAGAGGAATAAAGGAGAAAAAACAGAGCAGGGAAAGCAGGGGAATACAGATGGGAAGTGCAGCAAGCGCGCCGGAGAACAGGAAGGCAGCGCGGCAGAGATGTTTATTGGACATGCAGGGAATCTCCTTTGAACGGGATGAGACCGGCGCGAAGAAAGGGCTCCGCAAAATAGATATCCTCCATGGGAATGGAAAAATGCCGTCCGGCAAGCGAGGCAAGCGGCCCGTCGTCGTGTCCTTCGGAAAAGGCAACGCGATAGGAGTACAGTGCCTGGTGAGAATAGCCCTCGGCCCGGTCAGAGCGGTTGATTCCGTATTTCCCGTCGCCGAGGAGCGGGTGACCGATATAGGCAAGATGGGCGCGGATCTGGTGGGTACGGCCGGTAAGGAGGGCCACTTCCAGCAGGGCGCGGTCCCGGATGCAGGCCAGTGTGCGGTAGCGTGTGCGGATGGTTTTGGCATCGGGGCCGGGACGTCGGTCGAAAATCTGAACGGTATTGGCAGCGGCGTCTTTGACCAGGAAGGCGGAGAGGGTAGCGGAGGGCGGATCGGGGATCCCGTGCACGACACAGAGATAGAATTTGTGAACCTCTCCGTCCCGGATTTTCCGGTTCATGATGCGTAGCGCCTCGGCGTTTTTCGCGGCGATGACGATCCCGCCTGTATTGCGGTCGATGCGGTTGCAGAGTGCAGGAGCGAAGGATTGTTCGGCGTCAGGGTCATATTCGCCTTTGTGGAAGAGATAGGCCTGTACATGTGTGAGCAGGGTGTTCCCTCTCTCTGCGGCGTCCTCATGGACGAGCACGCCGGGGCGTTTGTTGAGCAGAAGAATGTTCGCGTCCTCATAGAGGATCGAAAGGTGGGGATGGATGCGGGCAAGATCCTGCTTTTTTTCGTCCGACCGCGCGTCCGGAAAGAAAGCATCGGGCAGAAAAAGCTGGATTCTGTCCCCCTCCCGGAGGAGATTCCCGCCCTCTGCCCGATGCCGGTTGAGTTTGATTTTCTTTTTGCGGATGGCCTTGTAGAGGAGCGCGGGCGGGATATCGCAGAGCGCCTTGGTGAGGAATTTATCCAGGCGTTGACCGGCATCGTTGTGCCCGATACAGAGCTCACGCATGGATTATTTTGTTCCGAAGAGGCGGTCGCCCGCATCGCCGAGCCCGGGGACGATATATGCATGATCGTTGAGTTTTTCGTCGAGTGCCGCGGTGAAGATTTTGACATCGGGGTGTTCCTGCTGTACTTTTCTGACGCCCTCGGGTGCGGCGACCAGACACATGAGCCGGATATCGGTGCAGCCTTTTTCCTTGAGCATGCGGAGCGCATCGGAAGCAGAGCCGCCGGTGGCGAGCATGGGATCGACGACGATCACCAGCCGATTGCCGATATTGGGCGGCAGCTTACAGTAATATTCGACGGGCAGATGGGTCTCGGGATCGCGATAGAGCCCGATGTGCCCGACCCGTGCGACGGGCACAAGACTGAGGAGCCCGTCCACCATGCCGAGTCCGGCGCGCAGGATGGGCACGATGGCGAGCTTTTTCCCGGCGATCTGACTGGCCTTTGTGCGGGAGATCGGGGTGGTGATCTCGATTTCCTCAAGCGGAAGGTCGCGTGTTACCTCATAGCCCATGAGCATGGAGATCTCGTCCAGAAGCTGACGGAAGTCTTTGGAGCTGGTACTGCTTTTCCGCATGATGGTGAGTTTGTGCTGGATGAGCGGATGTTGGATGATATGCAGCGTATCGTTCATAGCGAAGACCGGCCTTTCTGAAGCGGTGGCGGCGAGAACACGTGATTCGGGTGCCGCCTGGTATAGAATTCCCCTACATTATACAGTACAGGGCGTGTATTTTCAAGAGAAACAGGAGAAAAAAGCATGAAAATCGGTCAAAAGCGCCGAATCCCGCCTCCGACACAGGAAAAAGCAGCGGAGGAGCGGAAGAAAGCAGGGAAAAGACTTTACAAGCGCTTTGGAATGTGGTAGAATGAAGAATATTTGAAAAAAACTGTATATGGCTGCGAAAGGGGGTGCAGAGTACGGAGACGGCATATACCGTTGGCCTTACGACGCTGGGCTGTAAAGTGGCGCAGTACGAGACCGAGGCCATAGCGGAAGAATTTGAGCGGCACGGATTCCGCCTGTGTCGTTTTGGGGATCGGTGCGATGTGTATGTGATCAATACCTGCACCGTGACGGCGGAAAGCGACCGCAAATGCCGCCAGGTGATCCGGCGTGCGATACAGAACAATCCCCGGGCGCAGGTACTGGTGTGCGGCTGCTATGCGCAGACCTCCCCGGGCGAAGTGGGACGGATCCCCGGCGTGACCTATGTGGGCGGCACGGCCGGGAAAATGAAACTGGCCGAGGCGGCGGAGCGTCTGCTTGGCAGCCCGCCCGGTGCACCGGTCATGGCAACCGAGTCGCTGGAGGGAGCGTGCTTTGAGCGGATGTCGATCCGGAAGGCACCGCGTACACGGGCGTATATCAAGATTGAGGATGGCTGTGCATGCCGGTGCAGCTATTGTGCGATCCCGGGAGCGCGCGGCCGCGTGCGCTCCAAAGCGCCGGAGGATGTCTGCGCGGAGGTAGCGGCGCTTGCAGCGGGCGGCTGCCGGGAGGTGGTGCTGACCGGCATTGAAATCTCCTCCTACGGCGACGATCTGCATGGTCCCCGTTTGATGGACCTTCTGGAAATGCTGGACGCGCGCCCGGATTCGCCTCGGATCCGACTGGGGTCGCTTTCGCCTGAATGCGTCCGGGGGGATTTTGTACGCCGTTTTGCGGCTCTGCGGCATGCAGCCCCGCATCTGCATCTTTCCATGCAGAGCGGATCCGACCGTATCCTGCATGGCATGCGCCGCCGGTACAGTGTGGCGGAGGCAGAGTCCGCCTTTGCGGCGCTGCGCGCGGCCGTCCCCCGTATCTGCTTCACGACCGACATGATGGTCGGATTTCCTGGGGAGAGGGACGAGGATTTTGCGGATACGGTCTCCTTTGCCGAGCGCATCGGCTTCCTCGATATGCATGTCTTTGCCTATTCTCCGCGGCCGGGTACGCCGGCGGCGGATTTTCCGGATCCGATTCCGCCCCCGGTCAAGCATGCACGGAGCGCGGCGCTGATCGGGGTGCGGGATCGCCTGCGTGGGGCTTGCCTGGAAGAGGCCTGCCGCAACGGTGCGCCGATCCGCGTACTGGTCGAGCGCTGTCGCGGGAAAGAGGCCAGCGGTCACACCGACAATTTTATGGAGGTGCGGTTCTGCCCTCCGCGCGGCGTGCAGAGCGGGCAGGAAATTGCCCTGCGACCG
>CALWTT010000042.1 GCA_944384545.1 uncultured Clostridia bacterium
CCGAAAGGAGTCTTTTCCATGGAAAACAAAAATGAATCTCTTGAAAAATGCCGGCATTCGCTCTCGCATGTGCTGGCCAAGGCGGTGTGCGAGCTCTATGGCGATGTAAAACTGGCCATCGGCCCTGCCATCGACAACGGTTTTTATTACGACTTTGATCTCCCGCATTCGCTCTCGGCCGAGGATTTTCCTGCCATTACCGAAAAGATGCAGGAAATTCTGCGTCGGGACGAGGATTTTGTCTGCCAGGAGGTCGGACGCGAGGAGGCACTCGCTCTCTTTGCCGGACAGCCGTATAAGCGTGAGCTCATCGAAGGACTCGGCGACGAAAAAATCACCCTGTACTATACCGGCAAGGATTTCTTTGATCTGTGCCGCGGACCGCATGTAGGCAACACGAAGGAGCTGCGGAGCTGGGCCTTCCAGATCGCCTCTGCGACCGGCGCTTACTGGCGCGGCGATTCGAACCGACCCATGCTCCAGCGCGTATATGTCTACGCCTTCCCCAGCCGGCAGGAGCTGAAAGCGTATATGACCGCCCAGGAGGAGGCGCGTAAGCGCGACCACAACAAGCTCGGCCGGGAACTGGAATTCTTTACTACCGTCGATACCATCGGACAGGGATTGCCCGTCCTCATGCCGAAAGGCGCGCGTGTCGTGCAGGTCCTGCAAAGATGGGTCGAAGATGAGGAGCGCCGGCGCGGATATCTCCTCACCAAAACCCCGCTGATGGCAAAACGCGAATTCTTCAAGATCTCAGGCCACTGGGATCACTATCTGGACGGCATGTTCGTCATCGGGGATCCCGACGATTATACCAAAGACTGCTTTGCTCTCCGCCCCATGACCTGTCCCTTCCAGTATCAGGTTTTCCTGAACCGTCCCCGTTCCTACCGCGATCTGCCCATGCGTCTCGGGGAGACCTCCACGCTTTTCCGCAATGAGGATTCCGGCGAAATGCACGGCCTGATCCGGGTGCGGCAGTTCACCATTTCCGAGGGGCACCTGATCCTTCGCCCCGATCAGCTGGCCGAGGAATTTCACGGCTGTATCCAGCTGGCGCGTTACTGTCTGGAAACCGTCGGGCTCTGGGAGGACTGCACCTTCCGCTTTTCCCAGTGGGATCCGGCGCGGCGGGACAAATATGAGGGCACGGCCGAACAGTGGGATGAGGCGCAGAGCGTCATGAAGAAGCTGCTGGATGAAAACGGCATCGACTACCGGATCGGGATCGACGAGGCCGCCTTCTACGGGCCCAAGCTGGATATTCAGTGCAAAAACGTATTCGGCAAAGAAGACACCATCGTTACGATTCAGATCGATATGCTGCTCGCGGCCAAATTCGGCATGGAATACACCGACCGCAACGGGAAAAAGGTAACGCCCTATATCATTCACCGCACCTCCCTCGGCTGCTATGAGCGGACGCTTGCCCTGCTGATCGAAAAATACGCGGGCGCTCTGCCCATGTGGCTCTGCCCCACCCAGGTCGGTATTGTACCCGTCCGCCCCGAACACAACGACTACGCCGCGCGCGTTGCCGATGCGCTGGAAAAGGCCGGTATCCGCACCGAGCCGGACTATGAGGACGACATGATGGGGGCAAAGGTCAAAAAATTCCGTGCGGCCAAGGTACCCTACACCGTGATCGTCGGCGATAAGGAGCAGGCGGAAAATACGGTTTCGCTGAAAATACGCGGCGGAGCACAGGTCAACGATCTCCCTCTTGCACGCTTTCTCGAAGCCTGCCGGCAGATGAACGAGAGCCAAGCCATTCCACTGGTCACCGAGTTCTGATCCGCGCCACACGGGGTCCGGAAAACAAAAGACAAAAAGAGAGGAACGGTCTTCCGTTCCTCTCTTTTTGCCGTCTGTTCTGTCCTGTCGGCTGCGCCCCGCGCGGTGCTGCCGGTCAGATCAGTCCGTCCAGATACGGACCGATGACATCCATCAGCCGCTCCGCTGCCTTCTGGTGCTCCGCATACAGCGGATGCCCGTTTGCCGTCGTGCGGGCAAACTCTACCGAATAGACGGCATGATCCTCCGCTGTCAGCTCTTCGGCTATACTGCTCAGAGTCGGTGCCAGCACATTTTCCATCAGGCCCGAACAGAGGAAAAACGTCACATCATGTCCCTCATACCGCTCCATCAGGCCGCGCACAAAGGCCACATAGGCAGCCCGGTAATCCTCCGCCCGGAACGGCTCGTTCCCGCCAGCCGACCCATTGCCCGCCCAGCAATCGTTGGTTCCGATATTGATAATGATGATATCCGGCACATAGGCGTCCGCAGGATACGGCGTGGTATCGCGCACACTCGTATTCCCGTAAATGTCCTTGAGCCAGTATGGTGTTCCGTACGGATTTGTATACAGGCCCAACCCGCTTTCGGCAAAAACACGATACTCTGCACCCAACTCCCGCGCTACCAGTGTTGCGTAGGTTCCGAGCCCGTTCTGTGTCTCTGCTTTCAGCGCATCCGCTTCTCCGGCAGGACGCATGTTCCCGTATCCGCAGGTGATGGAATCGCCGTATATCTCGATTTTCAGGTCGTATTCGGTTTCTACCGGCAGAAGGCCGCCTTCTATCACCGTCAGTCCGGTCAGGCAGGTCCGTGCCACACTCTCTTCGGTGCGCTTCAGAATCTTGACGGTATGAATACCCGCTTCCGCAAAGGATGCCAGTGTGTAACTGCCATCACTGTCCTTGTCGGTCGCAAGGTTCAGAAGCTGCTTCTCTGTATCGGTCTCACCGTCCACCAGAATGCTGTATATCGCCGTAGCCGTATAGGTCATCTGCATTCTCAGCTCTTTTCCGTAAAAGCGGACCTCAAATCCGGCTGCCGTATTGTTGATGTCCATGCCGCTGTCGGTCTGCCGGGTCCGGCCATGCCAGTAGATCATCGGATCGGATACCGGTACTTCATTTTCGGCTGGGACAACGGTCACACTGCAACTGGCTTCATACTCCCCGTTCCGTGCCGTCAGCGTAAAGCTGCCGGTGCCGTTCAGACGCAACGCACAGCTGGCGCCATCCGGCACCATCTGCGTCACGCGGTCCGCCTCGGCATCCGCATATGTAAAGGTCCAGCTCCCGCCGGACACGCCACCCGCCGTGAACACCACACGCGAACCCTCCAGGACATACGGCGACTCTGTCGTGAGCGTAGCCTGTACGGCCGGCGGAGCCGATGTCGTCGGTGCACCGGACGTTGTTGTGCCGCCATTCCCCGTTGTCGCAGGCGGACCGGCAGGATCCGTGCAGGCGCCCACCAGCAACAGCATACACATCAGCAGCGCAAGCACTACCGTTCCCATGGATTTCTTCATTTTATGTCCTCCTTTTTCTCGCCCGGCTCTTCTGTCTCCGAGCCGGATACCGCATCCGCCGACACCTCCGCAGACTCCGCTTCCGCATCCGTATCCGCAGGCATGTCCTCCGGTCTGTCTGTATCAGTATCCGTCGGCTCCGGCAGATCGTCCTCCTCTGCTCCCAGTGCTATTTCCCCCATGCTTCCCGCATGTGCTCCGTTTGCCGGGCTGTGAAACAGAATATACACAATCACCAGCACGCCGATTACGATGGCGAGTATGCATCCGACGATTGTCAAAGGTTCCATATACACCGTGTTCCTTTCCATATTTTTTGGTCGTTATTATTATATATGACATTCCCTTTCTTTGCAAGAGAAAAATATTGAAAAAATACTTGTTTTTTTTCACACAATATGGTATAATGTCCTTTGTCAATTTGTGATATTGTCGGTCCTCCGGACCGCACTTTCAAAAAACAGCTTCAGAGGAGGAGGTGTCGTTTCATGGCAAAGTGTGATCTTTGCGGAAAGGGCGTTACGTTCGGTCATAACGTGTCGCACTCCAACCGTAAAACCAATCGAACCTGGAAGCCCAATATCCGCCGTGTCAAGGCGGTCGTCGGCGGCAACACCAAGACGGTGTATGTCTGTTCCCGTTGCCTGCGTTCGGGCAAGGTCGAGCGCGCCTGATTCCCTGCCGGTTCCGTCTCTTTCCGGGGCGGGCCTGCCTATATGTGTTGGCCGGGCGCCTGTCCGAAAAACCGTGTATGCTCCCGGTCCTCACCGGTTGAGCGGCACGGTTTTTCTCTTTTTCCTGTCCTGTTTCTCTCTGTGCTACCCTCCCAATCTTCCGGCATGCGTGCCCGTCCTGTGCGCTCCTCTGCGTTCTTCTGCGGCTGCTGTTCTCCCCTCTGCCTATATGTACTGAATGAATCCACGCAAGGAAAGGAGTCTTGTATGACGACCGAAACCATCCGGATCGGTGAGGCTTCCCTTACAACCTACGTGCATCAGATCTCCGCCGACTGCCCGCATCCGCCCCGCCCCGCCATTCTTGTTCTCCCCGGCGGCGGGTACGACTTCTGCTATGACGGCGAGGCCGAGCCCATTGCACTCTCCTATGTGCAGGCCGGTCTCAACGCCTATGTCCTCCGGTACAGCTGCCGCGAGAGAGCCGCCTTTCCCCGTCCGCTTATGGAAGCCGCCTCCGCCATGGTGTATATCCGCCGCCATGCTGCCGCCGATAACACCGATCCCTCCCGCGTTTTTGTAATCGGCTTCTCGGCCGGCGGACATCTGGCCGGCGCGCTCGCCACGGCATGGCACCGCCCGGAGACTCTCCGTGCCGCCGATGCGACGGGCAAGGAGACAAAACCCACCGGCGTCATCCTCTCCTACCCCGTCGTCAGCGGCGGAAAAATGCGTCATCAGGGCACCTTTGTCCGCGCATGCGGAAAGGCGCAGCCCTCCGATCAGGATCTGCGCCTTCTTTCCAACGATCTGCATGTCGATGACCGCACACCGCCGATGTTCCTCTGGCACACCGCCGAGGATCCCGCCGTTCCGGTGCAAAACTCGCTCCTCATGGCCGCTGCGCTTGCCGAACAGCATATTCCATTTGAGCTGCATGTGTTTCCCTACGGCTCTCATGGACTCTGCCTTGCAACCGAAGAAACCGCCAAAGGGAATCCCGAAGCCATCCGCCCCGATGTCGCCATGTGGATGCCGTTATCCATTACCTGGATCCGGCGGTTCTGATCGACGCGCTTCCCGGCGAAGGCCGAAACGGGTGGCAGACGGAGCATTTCCGGGCGGAATGCTGCCTTGCTGCACGCGCCTGCTTTCCTTGCCGGTACGGTCTTCCGATCTGTCGCCCCGATCCGTATCTTTTCCTGTATCTCTGTCGCTGTCTGCATCCTTCCCGGCGTACAGGTTCCGCAAGGTCAGCAGGACCGAGGGAAGCAGCATCAGTCCGAGAAATCCGAACAGTTGCAGGCCTGCATACATGGAGACCAGTGCCAGCAGCGGATGCATGCCGAGATGGTGCCCGACAATCCGCGGTTCCAGAAATTGCCGTGCTACCGTAATTACTCCGTAAAGAATCAAGAGTCCCGCGCCCATATACGTATCTCCGCTGAAAAAAGCGATGACCGACCAGGGGATCAGCAATGTCCCGACGCCGATCACGGGCAGAAAATCCAGCACGGCAAACAGTGCCGCCAGCAGCAGCGCATATCGCACACCCAGCACCAGAAATCCCGCAACCAGAAACAGAAACGTAATGAACATCAGCAGAAGATAGGCACGCAGATATCCGATGGCCGTATCCCAGGCTCCCTCCTTCACACGAATCATAAAATTCCGTACGCGCTCCGGCAGAAAGGACAGCACTGCGCGGTGGATTCCCCCAAGATCCAGCGCAAAATAAAAGGCCGAAACCAGGCTGACCAGTACGAAGATCAACCATACAGGCAGGGCGGCCACCAGCTCTCCTGCCGCGCGGGTCGCAAATTCTCCAAGCGAGCCCAGTACCCGCTCCAGCATGCCTGAAAACAGGCCGCTGAGTGGCCCGTCTCCGCCCAGACCAAGAGAAGAAAGAAATGGGAAACGCGTAACCAGCCCTTCCCACCAGTCCTGCATCCCCGTCAGGAACCCCTCCAGCCAACCACTGTCCCCGGCAAGACGTGCGGCAAGACTGCCAAGCTCCAGAATGGCACGGCGCAGCAGAAAAAACAATCCCACACCGCATAAGCCGAGTGAGAGAAAAACCAGCACCACGCAGGTCGGTCCCAGCGGGAGACGAAGGCGGCGATGCAGGCGCAGGGCCAACGGGCGCATCAGATAAGCCAACACCCACGCCAGAAGAAACGGCAGTGCCGACAGCAGGATCGGCCATAGATACAGTCGTAGCAGAAAAATGGCCCCCGCTGCTACAATGGTAATGGCGGCGTACCGCTCAAATGGGATTTCCGACAGTTTCATGTTTCCTCCGTATCCGTTCCTTCCGGCCGTGTGGTTTTTCCAGTATAAAATATAATCCGATCGGGACAAAATCATACAGAAAAAAAGAAAAGTCCGGAAAAAACGAACACAATAAAAACGATAACAATAAAAAGAAAAGAGGAGTTACCATGGTTGTCATTGAAATGGAAGACGGCGGCATTATCCGCATTGAGACCGATCCGAACGCCGCACCGAAAACCGTTGCAAATTTTGAAAAGCTGGTACGTGCCGGATTCTACGACGGACTGACCTTTCACCGCGTCATTGCGGGATTCATGATTCAGGGCGGAGATCCGCTCGGAAACGGAACCGGCGGCGCGGCAGAAACCATTCCGGGCGAATTTGCACAGAACGGACACAAAAATCCCATACGGCACCTGCGCGGCGTCATTTCCATGGCACGCGCTTCGGATCCGGATTCTGCCTCCTCACAATTCTTTATCATGCACGCCGATGCGCCGCATCTGGACGGCGCCTATGCCGCCTTCGGGCATGTGGTACAGGGGATGGAGGTTGTGGACCGCATTGCTTCCGTCCCCACGACCTTTGCCGACCGGCCACGCCTGCCCCAGAGAATGAAACGCGTGTATATTGCTTCCTGATCCGACATACGGGTCCCGTTCTGTACAGATTTTTGCAGATAAAGGAGTGTTCCATGGCTCATCCTTTCCGCCATTTCCGTACCATTACCCGCCACCGTCATGCCGTGATCCGTCACTGCTTCCGTGCCGGAATCGGCTGGCAGGGTCTGTTTCACGATCTGTCAAAATATTCTCCGACCGAATTCCTGCCCGGCGCACGCTACTACCAGGGAACCCGTAGCCCGAATGAGAAAGAACGCGAGCTCTTTGGCTATTCCGCCGCATGGCTGCACCACAAGGGACGCAACAAGCATCATTTTGAATACTGGCGCGATGTCGATCCGGTAACCAAACTGTATGCGCCGGTTCCCATGCCGCTGCGCTATGTCAAGGAGATGTTCTGCGACCGGGTGGCGGCCAGTAAAATTTATCAGGGGAAAAAGTATACCGACAGTCATCCGCTGCAGTATTTTCTGCACGGGCACGCAAAGGCCGAAATGCATCCACAGACGGCAGCGCTGCTCCAAGAATGGTTGCAGCTGCTCGCCGAGCAGGGAGAAAAGGCAGCCTTTGCACATATCCGGAAGATCCGATAATCAGGCAGAAAGTGCATCTGTGCAAAAGCAGGAGAACAGAGGGTCGCGACACACGGATATACCAAAAACGAAAAATGCTTTTTTACTTGGCCGAAAAACCTTCCCTCCGCGTAGCCGGGAAAAGCTATGACAGGGGGAAAACGGCAACAAAAGCGCCTGCACGGTACCTTCCGTGCAGGCGCTTTTTTACGGGTTCAGAAACGGCGGGGCGAAATATCAGGAATGCGGAGTTTTGTTTGCCTTTTCGAGCAGATCGCGGATTTCGGTCAGCAGGCGCGCTGTGTTCTCGGTGAACATGGCCTGTCGCTCCGCCGCCTCCTCTGCTGCCGCTTTGGCTTTTGCCTCCGCTTCCGCCCTTGCCCTGGCCTCCGCTTCTGCGCGGGCTTTTGCTTCGGCTTCTTCTCTTTCCTTCGCCTCGGCTTCCGCTTTTGCCTTCGCCTCCGCTTCCGCACGCACATGTGCCGGAGTCAGACCCTCCTGGATCTCCTTCTGTATTCCCCGGCGCAATTCCGCCGCACGCGTGGTCAAACGATTGAAGGTCCGCATCAATATAAACAGCATCAGCGCGATCAGAAGAAAATCGATGATGGCCTGCACCAGCGCCCCCCAATAAATGGCCACCTCCGGCAGATCCGTGATTACGGTCCCCTCTGCGTCGGTATGCGTGACCGCTTCCCGCAGGATCCACTTGGCCTCACTCAGTGAGCCGCCTGTGGTCAACAGCGAGATCAGGGGTGTGATAAATCCGCTGGTGAACGCGTTGACAATCTTTGTGAATGCTGCCGCCACGGCGACTCCGACCGCCATGTCCACGACATTCCCACGCTTGATAAACACCTTGAATTCTGAAAAAAATTTCCGCATGTCCTTCTCCTCCGCATGCCGCCCCTGCATGTATTCCCTTCCGGGCAGGGGGCACGGTATGTCTTCATTGCTTCGCGGATTTACACCAATGCCGCCGTCACCCGCGGCAGACAGGTCAGCGCGCTGTTATACAGTACGAAGCCGCTCTCACGCAGCCACTCGGTATAGGTCTCGTCCTGCAGAACCTGTGCCGCCTGCTCCTCCCATACGGCACGCTCCGAAAATCCCACAAAGTACAGGACATGATAGCCCAGCACCGACTGGATCACCGCCGTATCCCCCGGTATCCGTGCCGCATCCAGCAGCCAGTCCGACAGATCCTTTTCCAGCTCGCCGTAGCCGATATCCGTATACAGGCCGCCCGTCGCCACACTCGCCGCATCCGCACTCAGTCGCTGCGCCAGTGCAGCAAATTCTTCCTCGGTCGGTGTGCCTGCCAGAAATTCCTCCCGCATGGCTTCCGCCGCCGCGCGCGTATCCAGAACCGTCTGATAATCGGTATAGGAATACAGGATCTGACGCATGTCCGCACGGTGATAGGTGAGCCGCTCGTGCCGCGCACGGAAATAGAGCACGCGATAGTCCCCTGCCGTCCCCAGCACCACGGTGTCGCCCGGCGCGCGCCGCTGGTCCGACAGCCAACGCGATTCCTCGTCCTCGTTGGAAAGAGCCATGCCGTACACGTACGCATCGCTCACCATGTGCGTGACACGGTAACTCGTGATACCCGGATTTTCCGCACGGATCAGATTGGCCATATGTGCCGCAAAGGCACCCTCGCTCCCGGCGCCCGCGAGACGGTTTGCCTCGGTCTCGGCTTTCAGATACGCCTCCCGCATCTCCTCCTCTGTCGCGTCATCCGGAACCTCCGCACGGACAGAATAGACGATATAGTCTACCGCAACAAATGCCGACGGATTCCGCTGATAGGCGTCCTCCAGTTCCGCATCCGTATATACCGTTGCCGCCAGAATCCCGGCACGGCGATAGGCATATGCCGACAGGAATACCGCGCGGCGCACATCCTGCTCCTGTACACCCTGTCCGTAACGCTCTGTAATATAGTCGGCAAGCGACTGCCCTGCGGTCGTCGCCTCCTCCTGCAAGGCCTCCAGCGTTGCTTCCACATCCCCGTCCACTGCTTCTGCCGCGTCCCCGTGCCGGTAGGCCGCCTCCGCAAAAACCAGAATGCGCTGCACGTACGGAATCGCATCGGTCATGAAATAGTCATACCAGCTCTGTCCGTCCCTCCGCACCTGATCCTGAAGCGGACGTGCCGGATCCAAGCCCTCCGCACGGTAGACATCCCCGTCCTCTTCCATGGCCGCATAGTACAGATCGTAGTAGTAATAGGACATCATGGCACCGTCTACCGCATAATTCCCGGTCTTCATCACCGCAGTCCGACGGAGAAAAAAGCCCTGCGGTCCCGCCACCGCATAAAAAATGCCGATGGCTGCTCCTGCAATCACAGCAGCAACCAGAAATATGATCCCTATACGGAACCAGACGCTGCTCCGGACCTCCGGACGCCGGCTCCTGCCCGACACGGTGCGGGCGGTTTCTTTTCGCATAGAGTGGTCTCCCTGTATCCGCGCGGCCCGGCTTGCCGCGATCCGGCGACTGCCCTGTGGCCGCATATTCCCCGTGCTTTCCGCGCCGGGTGCGCGTTCTTTTCTGTTCCGACGCGCATTGCGCATCTTTCCTGCTTCCTATTATACCATGTCGCGCATCCGCTGTCAACCGCGCATAACCTTTTCCGCCCTACCCCTTGACAAATCCCGCGTTCCGTGGTAAGATAGTATCACTTCATTGCGGTAAAGTCGGTTTGCCCGCCTCACCGTAAATTTTTCATGTAAGGACGGACCCTCTTATGAAAAGATGTCTCTCGTTTGCCCTGGTGCTCCTGCTTTGCCTCGGCACCCTGCTCTCCCTTGCCGCTTGCGGCGGTACGGAGAAAAAGCTCATTGTCGGCTTTGACGCCGGCTTCCCCCCCTACGGTTACCTGGATTCTGAGAGCGGCGAGTATGTCGGCTTCGATATTGAGCTGGCACGCCTGGTCGCCGAAGAGATCGGCTATAAGCTTGAACTCAAACCGATTGACTGGGGCTCCAAGGACACCGAGCTGGAAAGCGGCGCCATCAACTGTATCTGGAACGGCTTTACCATGAACGGACGTGAGGATGGCTACACCTGGAGCGACGCTTATATTGACAACTCCATCGTGGTTCTTGTCGCCGACAGCTCCATCACCACGCTGGACGATCTTGCCGGAAAAATCGTTTCGGTACAGGCCGATTCCTCCGGGGAAGCAGCGTTGAAGGTCAATGAAGACGACAGCGACGAGGTCAAGGCAGAAAAGCAGGCCTTCCTCGACAGCCTCGCCGGCGGAAACTACCGTACCTGTCCCGATTACACCACCGCCTTTACGGATCTCAAAACCGGTGCCGTCGATGCGCTCGTCATCGATCTGGGCGTGGCTCAGCATCTCATCGGAAGTAATACCGACAGTTCCGTTTCCTTCTCCATTCTGGAAGAGACGATCACCACCGAGCAGTACGGCATCGGATTCTTCAAGGGCAACACCGAGCTGCGTGACCTTGTCAACAATGCCCTCAAAAATCTGGATGATGCAACCGTCAAGGCACTCGCCGAAAAATACGGCATTCCTACCGAAGCCCTGCTGCTTTGGGAGTAAGGGTTCCCCCCTATTCTTATAACCGTCCGAAGCGCGCAGCGGATTCCCGCCGCGCGCTTCCTGTGTGGGAGTTGACATGAACTTTTTTGAGATCCTTGCGCTGCTGGGCAACGGATGCCTGGTTTCGCTTTCCGTCTTCCTGCTGACGCTGCTTTTTGCACTGCCCCTCGGCCTGCTCATCTGCTTCGGACGAATGGCCAGATTCCGCCCCCTCTCTGTACTCTTCCGCTTCTACATCTCGGTCATGCGTGGGACGCCGCTGATGCTCCAGCTGTTCGTCGTGTATTACGGCCCCTACTACCTCTTCCGCATCCGGCTCAGCGAGCTGGGCAGCAACTGGCTCTTTCTTGCGGTCATCATCGGCTTTACGCTCAACTACGCCGCCTACTTCGCCGAAATCTACCGTGCCGGCATCTCCGCCATGTCCGCCGGCCAGTACGAGGCAGCGCGCGTGCTCGGCATGACACGGTCGCAGACCTTCTTCCTGATCATTCTGCCCCAGGTCTTCCGCAATATCCTGCCCGCACTCGGCAATGAAATTATCACCCTCGTCAAGGATACCTCCATCGCCTTCGCCATCGGCCTGATCGAAATGTTCACGCGGGCCAAGCTCCTTGCGTCCGAACAGGTCAGCCTGCTCCCCTATCTGGTTGCCGGATGTATCTATTATTTCTTCAATCTTGCCGTTTCCTTCACGCTCTCGCAGGCAGAAAAACGCCTCAGCCGCTACCGCATCAAATGAAAGGAGCCTCTTATGCCGCTTCTCGAAGTATCCGGCCTTTCCAAGGCCTTCGGAGACAATACGGTTCTGCGGGATATCAGTTTCTCGCTGGACCGCGGCCAGGTCCTTTCCCTGATCGGCTCCTCCGGCAGCGGAAAGACTACCCTGCTCCGTTGTCTCAACTTTCTCGAACAGCCGGACGGAGGACGCATTGCCGTCGACGGACGTACGGTCTTTGACGCCACCGCCACGCAAAAGCTCTCCCGTGCGCAGCGCCGCGAAAACCAGCTGACCTTTGGTCTTGTCTTTCAGTCCTTCAATCTCTTTCCGCAGTATACCGTGATGCGCAATCTGACACTGGCGGCGGAGCTTGCCGAAAAGGAGCGCCTTCGCGCCGCACGGGCCTCCCGCGAGGAGATCCGTGCGGCCTGCGCGGCCGTGCAGGAGCGCGCCCTGGATCTGCTGGCGCAGGTCGGCCTTTCGGACAAGGCGGAGGTCTATCCCTGCGATCTGTCCGGCGGGCAGTGTCAGCGCGCCGCCATTGCGCGTGCGCTGATGCTCTCCCCGCAGATCCTCTGCTTTGATGAGCCCACTTCCGCCCTGGATCCCGAACTGACCGGCGAGGTGCTGCGCGTTATCCGCGCCTTGCGTTCGGATGAACGCACCATGATCATTGTCACGCATGAAATGGAGTTTGCACGCCATGTCTCTGACAAGATCATCTTTATGGCCGACGGCGTCATCGCCGAGGCCGGCTCGCCCGACGAGCTGTTCGGTGCTCCGCAAAGTGAAAAGCTGCGCGCTTTCCTTGCGCACAGCCGACACGGCGAAGAGGCATAGTTTTCTCTCCGCACGGCCCTGCCGCTCCGTTCCCACACAAATCCGGGGCGACCTGCCATGCGCCGCCCCTCTCCCGCCCTCTGCATTTCTGAAAAACCCGGCGCCTGTGTGTCATACCACACGGGCGCCGGGTTTTTCTTCTTTTCGGATATACAAAGCCGCCTTCCGTATTCTGCCTCAGCGGCGCAGAAGCCAGCGACCGCCGGTAAAATCCGGGATGGCAACCGGCATGCTTCCCGTTGCAATCGACTGTTCCGAAAGCGGCGTAATCACCATATAGGCCGCCGCATCGTACACATCGATCGGGAACGGGCGACCGGCAAGCAGGCAGTCAAAAAATTCCCCGTATACCAGCCAGTCCATCCCTCCGTGTCCGCCACGGAGCCCATCGTGCAGGAATCTGTCCCAGACCGGATGCTCATAGGCGCTCTCAAACCGGGAGGCATTCCCGAAATTCTTGCGCCAGTCCCATTCCTGCTTCCGCATCTCCTCGTCTCCGTCCAGAAACACCGAATCGGAATTTTCTTCGTACATGCCGCGTGTGCCGCACACCGTAAAATTACGGCTGTAAAAGCGCGGGAGCGTCGTCCCCAATGTCAGGCGGACGGTCTGCCCCTCTGCACACCGGATCACCGTCACCACCACATCTCCCTGCCGGAATTCGGCATGGGCAAGCGACGGATCGATGTCCGGATGCATGCGCAGATATTCCCGCATGCCCCGCGCGCAGGACGCCGTTGAGGTCAGGGACAGCATGCGGTTGCCGCGGTTGATCCGCAGAATCTGTGCGATCGGACCCAGCTCGTGTGTCGGATAATTTTCACAATTGCGATGCAGGTAATTGCGAAGCCGGTAATGACGGCGGACATTGCCGTAGGCAATCTCCTCCCGGAGATCGTGCTCATACGAGCCCGAACAGTGCACAATCTCGCCGAACAGGCCCTCCTCCACCATCCGCATCACCATCATTTCCCGACGGCCGTAACAGCAGTTTTCCAGGAACATGAACGGCGTTCCGGTCTCCTCGTACGCACGTACAAGTGACCAGCATTCCTCCACCGTATACGCACCGCCGACCTCCATGCCCACCGGCTTGCCCGCACGCATGGCATCCACCGCCACGCGCACATGGTCCTCCCAGGAGCAGACCACCAGCACCGCGTCCACATCCGGCCTGGCAAGCACTTCACGGTACTCGGTCGTCGCATATGGGGCCGGCCGCCCTGCATCGGTCACGGTTTTCACCGCCGCCGCGCACCGGTCCTCATACAAATCGCACACCGCAGCGATCTCGACTTTTTCCCGGTTCTCCAACAGAACCGGCCGCAAAATTCCCTGTCCCCGTGACCCCAGTCCGATCAGACCCACCCGTATCTTTTCCATACGACGCTCCTCTCCGTGTGCCGTGTCCCGCACAAACCCATCGGATAGTCCGATAGATCAAGTCCAATATATTCAGATATACCGATGCAGAATCTCTGTCATCTGCCCGACCTTCGCCTCCATATCCGAAACCAGCCGGAACTGTGTCCGGCAACGGTCAAGATTCTGCCGCGGACGGTGAATCCGGAAATAGGTATCCCCATTCAGATAATCGGTCAGAAAACGGATCCCGCATTCGTAGGTCATCAGCCGGACCGAAAACGGCAGCAACGCCTTCTCCTTTGCCGTCAGTGCATCTCCC
>CALWTT010000043.1 GCA_944384545.1 uncultured Clostridia bacterium
ATCAAACAGAACCTTTTTCCGCGTGGACGCTGGATTCTTATTTGCAGACTGCGCATTTGCCGGCGAGCTGCCGGATGCTTTTCGGGCGGCGGAATCTTTCGTATTCTGCTTGTGCATGTCCGGAAGAGGTTCCTTCGGAGCATGGCTTTGGGTGGAATTGTGCATGGTTCCTCCTTTCTGTGCGGATCCATCTATCGGGAACGGCCTGACGGCACATAGATACAGTATTTAGGGGTACAATGATAATCATACCAAAAAAAGGTGCAAAATGCAATAGATAATAAAAAAAGTCTGATATTATTTTTTTCGCGCGCACATGTGCGCGAGCGTGCGCGAAAATGGAGATATAGGGCCACCCGCGTGTTGTCAAGCCGAAGAATGCGGGGGGTGAGAAGAGAGGAGCGGAGAAGTGTGTACGGGATGCAGGACAGATCGGTACGACGTGGGATTCTATTGGCGTGCGCCTCATTTGCAGCGGGATTTCTGAATGGGTTGCTGGGCACGGGCGGGGGGATGGTGCTGATCTTCACGTTGAGCTTTCTGCTGCGCGGAGCACGCAGCAAGGAGGTATTTGTGCTGAGTTCGGCAGGAGTACTGACCTTTTCGGCGGTATCGGCGGCGCTGTACGGATTTGGCGGTCGATTGGACGCTGCGATGTTGCCGCGCTTTGCCATACCGGGGGCGGTGGGCGGTGTGATCGGAGCATGGCTGTTGGACCGGATCGGAATCCGGTGGTTGCGCAGGATTTTTGCCGTGTTGCTTTTGTATTCAGGGCTGAAATTGACGGGGGTGATACCGTGACGGTGGATGTACTTGTATCATTGCTGATCGGTGTGCTGGCGGGACTGGGAGTAGGAAGCGGCGGTTTGCTGATTGTCTATCTGACGTGGGCGGACGGAATGGATCAGCTTGCGGCGCAGGGGATGAATCTGGCATTGTTTGTATTTGCCCTGGGGTCGGCGGTGCTGGTACATCTGCATCGACGCCGCCTGTCGGTTCCGTTGCTTGGCTTTGTGGTGTTGTTCGGCGGAGTGGGAGCATTGGCAGGGAGTTTGCTTGCCCAGGAAATCCATACCGGGATTCTGCGCAACGGACTGGGATATCTGTTGCTTCTGATGGGAGCGGTGTCGCTGTTTAAGAAGGAGTAGCGGCGGAATAGCGCAGGAAAATCCAGCCCGGTAGCGATCGGAAAAGCGGAAAGAGGGGTGCGTGTGTTTTGAATCGGCCGGATTTTCGTGTGGGCAACACAGGAAGAGACCGGCGTATTGTGGGTGCACAACGATCTTGGCAAAATTCCCTTGACAACGGATATATATATATGGTAGAATAGCGGCGGCATACGTCCGCAGAAGCCTGGTGCGGATGCCGGATATATCCGGTATATATTGGGTGGCGCGGAGGAAAGCCGGAAAATGGAAAAGACAAAACAGGAGGGCAGATTTATGCTCAGCATCCACCATTTTACCAAGAAGTACGGAGAGAAGATCGCCGTGCAGGACCTGTCACTGGAAATCGCAAGCGGAGAGATCTACGGTTTTATCGGACATAACGGCGCAGGAAAAACAACGACGATCAAGGCATGCTGCGGGATCCTGCCGTGGGATGAGGGCGAAATTCTGATAGACGGGCACTCGATGAAGGCGGAACCTCTGGTTTGTAAGCGTTCGCTTGCGTACATCCCGGACAATCCGGACCTGTACGAGTTTCTCAGCGGGATCCGGTATCTGAATTTTATCGCAGATATCTATGAAGTACCTGCGGAGGAGAGAATGGAGCGGATTCACCGGTACAGCGAAATTTTTGCACTGACAAAGGATCTGGCACAGCCGATCTCGGCGTACTCACACGGAATGAAGCAGAAGCTGGCGATTATCGCGGCATGGATTCACAATCCGCAGCTGGTGATTATGGATGAACCGTTTGTGGGGCTTGACCCGCTTGCCTCTCATGCGCTGAAAACCATGATGCGGGAGCTTTGCGACCGCGGAGGAGCGATCTTTTTCTCGACACATGTGCTGGAGGTCGCGGAAAAACTGTGTGACAAGGTGGCCATTATCAAATCCGGCAGTCTGATTGCGTCGGGCAGCATGGAAGAAGTAAAAGGGAATCGTTCTCTTGAGCACGTGTTTTTGTCGCTGGAAGGTGGCGAGTCGGGAGGTGAGACGGCAGATGAAAACGATTAACCTGCTGCTTCGGATCCGGATACGGGGCCTTGTGGGACGGTTGACGCGGAGCACGCGGGAATCGCAGAAGAAAAAAATGGGCGCCGGCACCATTGTTTTACTGGCGGTTCTGGGTGCATTTCTGTTTCTGACCTTTTCGTCCATGTTTTTTGCGCTGTTTATGAGTCTGCTGTTTTCGCTCCGTGCGGCGGATATAGATCTCTCCTTTTATTTTGCGGCGACGGGTGCCTTGGTATTGCTTCTGTGCCTGTTTGGTTCTGTGACCGCAACGCAGTCGGAGCTGTACGGCTCGCGGGACAATGAACTGCTGTTGTCCATGCCGATTCCTCCGTCGTCGATTCTGATCAGTCGCATGCTCTTGCTGGTCTTTCTGAATTATCTGTTTGCGCTGGTGGTGAGCCTTCCGTCTTTTGTGTGCTATTTATGGCTGGGAGAGGCAACGCTGCCCGGGGTCCTGTTGTTTGCCTTTTTCCTGTTCTTTCTGCCACTGGTGGCGCTTGCCGTTTCCTGCCTGATCGGATGGCTGATCTCCCTGATTTCCTCGCGCATGAAGCATAAGAATGTGATTTCCCTGATCTGTGCAATATTGTTTATGGGAATCTATTTTTATGTCTGCTTTGGATTCAGCGCGATGATCGAGCGTATAGAAGCGGATATTGCGGGGATCGTTTCGGCGTTTTCCCCCTATCTTGGTCCGTTCCAATGGATGGGGCGTGCAATAGCGCATACGGATCTTGTCTCCGGACTTGGCTTTTTCCTGTTGGGTGGGGTGCTGATTGCGGCAGCGTACTGGTTCCTTGCACGCACCTACACTGCGATCCTGACGGCAGGACGCAGTGGCGTACGCTATGAATACCGTGAAAAGAAGGCCCGCACATCCTCGCGCCTCGGTGCGCTGATCCGGCGGGAATTCCTGCACTTTATCTCCAACTATTACTATATTCTGAACGAGGCGCTGGGATTGTTTCTCGCGCCGGCGGCAGCAATATATATACTGATACAGGGCAAGAACATCGGCCAACTGATGGACGAACTTCCGGAGCTTGCGCCGTTTCTTGCTTCCATGCCGGTACTGTGCGCGGGGGCTCTTTGCTTTATCGGCAGTATGACGATTATTTCGGCCCCGTCGGTCTCTTTGGAAGGGAAGAATCTGTGGATTGTCAAATCTCTTCCTGTCCGGCCGGGAGATGTTCTTTGCGCGAAGGCATATATGCACATTCTGGTGGCCCTTCCGTTTTATCTTGTGTCTTCCATCCTGATCCTGATCGGGACGGCGGGCTATGCGTCGCTGGGGATCCTGGAGATCGTGAGTGTGATTCTTCTGCCGTTTGCCTACAACAGCCTGTGCGCCTTTTTGGGGGTGACGCTGAATCTTCGCTATCCGCGCTTTGACTATGTGAGCGAAAACGCGGCACTGAAATCCGGAGCGTCGGTGGTACTGACCATGTTCATTATGATGTTTGTGAGCTTTTTCAGCATCGGAGTACCGATCATGGGGATGCTGATCGGAATACCGCCGGCACTGACCGCACTGGTTCTCTCACTGCTCTATCTGCTGTTTTCCTACCTGCTACGTCAGTATCTGTATAATGCAGGCAGCGCACGCTTTTCGCGGCTGTAAGACCGCGGAGGGGAGAATCGGGGAACGGGAAATATGGGAAAACAGGAAATACGTATGGAAAACGAAGGAAAGGAAATGGCACT
>CALWTT010000044.1 GCA_944384545.1 uncultured Clostridia bacterium
AGGGGGCGCACATCAGGATTTTCATATCGGTCCTTTCTCTTCGCACCGTACGGAACACATCCGTGTGCGAAAACATTTCATGTTCCGCCCCGCCCGGGGCAGATCGGTCGTACGAAAGCGGAATGCAGGGCAGCGCGTGGCCCAACGGCAGTCGGCAATTCTTCTTTTCCGGGATGTTGCAGCATATCCGCAACCGCTCCGGAGCTTCGCCTTATGCGGGCAGCATTCCGATCCCCTCTTCCCACTCCGCCCGCCGTCGAATACACCGGGCATAGAAATGCGGCCCCGCTGCCTGTACGGCAGTGCCGAGGCCGTTCCCGTCCGGCCGACGTTGCAGATTCCGCTCCGACGGCCACATCCGGACGATGTTGCCGATATATTCTCTTTACCTGTATAGTATACCATATTCCGCCACTTTTTGCAAGTGGTTGCAGAAAAGTCACATACTCCTTCACGGCGCCGGCGAAAAACAATTGTGCTTTCCTTTACGGAAGATCGCCCCCACCGCTTCCCGCTTTTTTGCTTACGACCCTTTTCGCCTTTTTGCCTCCGGTCCCGCTTACCGATTGCTCTGTGCAGCGCGGCACGCTTCTCCTTCTGCCATCCCTCTTCGCTGACACAAACATGTACCTGGATGGTTGAACAACCGTCTGGGTGCATGTGCTTGTTCCCGTATTTTTGCCGGATCGGCAAGCGAAGAATGATCTTTCCTGTACGGGTCAGGGATATGATGTTATACAATGCCGCCGCTTCCGTCCGTCATACACGGCGGTCTATGCGTCCTCCTTGCGCTCCGTGTAAAATACCGACGGCATAACCGTGAACGCCGACCACTCCAGCTTCCGCTTACAGACAAAACTGATCTGATCCCCCGCTTCCAGATCCAGTGCAAGATCCTTCAGTTCCTGTTGCAATTCGTCCATCGTCGTGCTCTGCGTAATCTCACGCCATGCAAGACCGTTTTCGTAACTGCCCCCCTGCGTCGGATATACCATCTCATCGTTGACAAAAATGGCAAAATACCCGTCCGCAGATCCATCACCTGTGCTGTATGGTGCCTCAAAACGCGTAAGCCGGATATACGCACGTCCGCTGTGTTCCGCCGTATACCGGATGACCGCATTGTTGTGTGCCAGCGCCGCAAATCGGTACCCCTTGAACGCGTCCATGCCGCCGCTCGTGCTCCAGAAATCCTCGTCCGCCGCGTACCATCCCGAGCTGGTCAGAATCCTGTACGGGCGATAGCCCGACAGGTTCCGTACCGGTGCATATCCGATGCTCCACGCATCCCCGAAATGCAGCACCGATTCGTTCCCGATGACGCTCACACCGGGCAGATTGTCATACAGCGACGTCGTGTACACGCTCAGCGCACTCGGGTCGTCCGGAATAGCTCCGGATACGTCGGAGCCCGTAATGCTCCGGTTCCCGTTCACATGAATGCAATCCCTTATATCCGTCAGATACGGTGAATAGGTATTGCCCGAAAATGACACATCCGCTGCATAATTCACAAATACGGAAGCGTATGGAACCAGACCGTCCTCGTCCCAGCGGATTCCGAAATCGTTGTTCTCCACTACCACATTCTGCGCACTGTTGATATAGAGGGCATAATCGGTGGCACGGTCGCAGATCACATTGCCGCGGATCGTGATATTCCGGTAGGGCAGATACTCCTCCTCCGCCTGCATGCCAAGCCCCACGATCGCAATGGGCGAATACAAGGTCTGGTTCTTGAAATATCCCGTATTCTCAAAATAGTTGTTTTCGATCTGCGTATCATACGCCATGCCCGATTCGCCCCATTCCAGCTCGAACACCAACGCGACCGCCGCCATTCCGATGTTCCGGAAGCTGCAGTTCCGGATCACACTGCCGCCGCACTTTACAAGAAAGCCGCGTGAACGGATATTCTCCGCCAGAACATTGTCATAGACAAAACCGTCGCCATTCCGATCCAGGTTATCGATCAGAACCTTGCTGTCTGCCGCCGCGTTGGAGGAAAGGTCGTAACCCGACAGCAGCTCCGGATCCAGCGCGTCCGGCGCAATCAGGATCTCATACTGCTCATATCCGTCCACTTCACCGATGCTCTTCGTCACACTCAATGCCTCGGTATCGCACAGCACACGGCCGGAGGAGGTGTATATGCGCACCCGGTCGCCCACGGCAAAGGAATAACAGGTTGCCGTGTACCCCAGCGTTGCCAGATTCTGCTTGTATACGAGGCGTCCGCTTCCGCTGTCAAAGGACACGATGCGCCCGTGACTCCCCTGGTGGTTCGTCGCATCGTCGGACAGACCGGAAAAGATACAGCTGGTTACCTGCATCCCACTGCGGGAATAGGTACTGTGCGTAGAGTCCGCCGTCACCGTGCGCGCCGGCGTTCCCCGATAGTTCCCCCACGCATCCACGTATACACCAAGATCGACGTCGTACTGCGCTTCCAGCGCCTCGTATGCATCGTAGGTCTCCTTGTCGATAACCTTCGCGGGCGCCGGCATCACCGCTACGCGGTTCAGAATGCTCCCCTCCTCCGCTTCCGAGTCCCAGATGCAGCGGATCGATCCACTCAGTACCGTAAAATCCTCAAAATGAATCGCCGTCGTACCATACAGATCGATCACATTCCCGCCATTGGCGCGCGTCGTCATCATGTCTCCCACACGCAGCATGGCAAAGACCGACTCAGACGGCACACTGACAAGCATCCCGTCCGCCGGATTGTATCGCAGGATCCCCAATCCCACGTCCGCGTAGGGATAGGCCGCATCGGTGCGGTATCCCATATAGGCGATTCCGTTCCCGTCCGAAAAATACGTCGGATCCGTAAGATCCTGCAACATGCCCGCAGCGGCGCGATAATATACGGCCCCGCTGCTTTCATCTTTACGGACCACAATCATATGCCCGCATCCGTTCAGCACCATGTCAATGGTCATGCCCCGCAAGGAAACGTGTGCACACTCGCTCATCATGATGCAGTCCCCGAAAAAGTCCTCCTTTTCATAGAGAACTCCGTAAGCATATACCGTGAAATCCGAAATCCCTGTCAACGCGATCCGCTCCTCGCATCGGTAGGCCCCCGGCGCGATGATCAGACGGCCGTTGTCTTCTGCTTTTGACTGGATGTACTGCGTCAGTTCAAGCCGGTTTCCGTCGGACGTACGCACATAGTACTTCCGCTCCATATGGATAAAGGCATCCTTGTTCACATGCGGCAGAAGCGCCTCGTTGACACCGGCTTCCGCACGAGCATCGATATCCGTCACAGTATCCCCGTTGTAATTCTCCGTATCGACCAGCGTCAGGCGGTCGGTATACATGCGGTTACGCGTCGCCAGCATATAATTCACATTCCGGAAGGACAGTCCGCCGTACAGCACATTCTCGCAGACGTATGCATTCGTGCTGTCCTGCACTTCGACGCTATCCAGCAGGTTGAGCAGTACCACGCTATTATGCGTGCCGGTATAGCGTACACCGCCGAGATTGGTAAATCGGTTCATCGCCACCAGGAGATTGACCGACGCTTCCCCTTCTGCCGTCAGAGAACCCCGCAGATCCGAATACCAGACCGTTGTATCCGAGGCGGATACTTCTACGGCAACGGCATCGCCGGAAAAGCAACAGTTTTCGTACAGATTTCCGCCCACGGACAGATCCCGGAGCGCGATCTCCCCGGCAAAAAAGCTGCTCACCACCGTGACGCCAGATGCGCGGTTTTCAAAGCCGGTACCGTTTTCCCCCGCTATCCGGCAATCCTCTATCCGGAGCGCCTGCACATCCTCCTCCGCTGTCAGCGACGTCGCCTCCATCTGCACAAGCGTCAAGGTATCGCTCCCGGCAAGGTACAGGGGGCCAACCACTGTCAGATTCCGGACGGTAGTATTTGCTCCGCCGACAAGACGGATCCCATCCGGTGCATATACCACACATCCCAGGCCGTCGTATTCTGCACGGGAAATTTCCACAGACAGCGGGCCGGTGCTATCTGTAATACGGTAGACCGTACCTGCCGTCAGCCCGCCACGGCCGAGCAGACGGCCGAATTCCTCGGCACTCACTTCCAGAGCCGTGCCGACAGGCTGTCTTCCGGTCATAGCAAAGGAATCTGCTTCCAGCGACGCACCGGCATCCGGGATCTCTGCATCCGACAGATCCGGGCGCGTCAATTCCAGATCCGCCGATTCGCTGTACACGGCCGAGGCAAGATAGGTCACCACGGGATCCATATGCAGTACCGCACCGCTCGTTCCTGCCGAGGAGACACGGAAGAACAGACGATCCTGCGCTTGTACTGCTGTACGGACAGAAAGCAGCCCGGCCTGATCCGACAGCGCCGCTTCGTAAGCCGGTTCCGCAAGCGGCCAGATGCGTACGCCGTTCTTATATACGGACAGGGCGGCTACTCCGCTGCCGGTCCGCCACAGGCTTTCGGTCGAAAGTTCCACGACTCCGTCCCGCGGCACCGTAAATCCGTATGCCACATCATGCCCTGCTACCGCTGCGGCAAGTCCTTTGCCCAACGCACCGCCTCCGCTCTCCGAAAATCCGTCCGATGAGAGCAGCGTCTGGTTCCCGAATCCGGTCATACCGGTATACTCCGACACGGCAACTGCGTTTTGTGCCACGCCGTAATATCCCCACACGCCCGGCGCTGCCGCTGCCGACGCATCGGTCGGAAAAGCGTCGCTCAGTCGATAGACCATTGTTCCGTCATCCCCGGGGCCACCTGGTTGCTCTCCGGGGCATCCGGCACAGCCGGCAAACAATACTGCCGTCAGGACACATGTCAGAATGAATATCCACGTACGTTTCTTCATATCTGCCTCCTTTTCTGCGTACTGCATTCCGATTGCATGCGCGCACACAACACGGTGCCTGCCTTCCCGATATACACAAAACAGTACGGATTTTCTGATTTAATTTTATCTATATTCGACAAATATGTATTTGCAATATCGGGTCAAAAATTTGTACGATCCGGCAAATCAAAGCCGGGAAGGGATTGCGGAATATAAGTGGATACGCCTGCTGTCATCCAAACGGACATTTCCCGGAATTTTCAGGACACACGCCTCCGGCTAAACGAGGCTGCAGAATATTGCGTAGGGGTCCGATGCCCGCAGACTTTTCTTAGCCCGTTCCATGGCTTTTCTGCTCTGGGTTTCCCGACTCGCTTCTGCATTTTCTGCCTTTCGTATAGTGGTCTTCTTGTTCGTCTCTGTACTTTCACATACTGCCCATATCGGCATTCTTTTTCTCCTCCCTCCTGCTGCTACTCTTTTTTTTCGCTATTCCGCAACACACGGGCCCTCATTTATGCAAATCGTTCTCCGCTTTTTATCTTTTTCAGGAATGGTTTGTACGACGCCGGATCCCGGATCCTTGCCGTTCCTGCCCCCTGCCTGCATCACCGTTTTTTCCCCGTCCCCCGTACGAATAAGAAATCTTTCCGCCACGAATAAAAAATCGACAAAATTGTCTTTCTCCCCCTTGCATATCGATAACCTGTGTGCTATAATTACATTTGTATGTTTATATGGCGTGGCTCTTGCCTTGCATATAGAACCGAGCGTACCGTGCGATAGCCGTACAACGGCTTTGCCGGCGCACGCGTACCATTAATCGTAAGGAGTAGTAAACATGCAGAAGAAAATCAGCAACCTTCCGTTCAAGGGTACTCCCGAACAGGAAGCCGCTCTCCGTCGCATCATTGCCGATAACGCTCACGACAAAAGCCGTCTGATGGCCGTGATGCAGCAGGCGCAGGATATCTACGGGTATCTGCCCATAGAGGTCCAGGCGATCATTGCTGAGGGGATGGGCGTCCCCCTCGAAAAAGTCTACGGCGTCTCCACCTTCTATGCGCAGTTCTCGCTTTCCCAGAAAGGTCAGTACAGCATCTCGGTCTGCCTCGGTACTGCCTGCTATGTCAAGGGCTCAGGCGAGCTCTTCAACCGCTTGCAGGAAATCCTTGGCATCGGTGCCGATGAATGTACACCGGACGGCCGCTTTTCGCTTTCCGCCTGCCGCTGCATCGGCGCCTGCGGGCTTGCACCCGTCCTCACGGTCAACGACGAGGTCTATGGTCGCCTGTCCGTCAAGGACCTGGATGCCATTCTCGCAAAATACAATTGATCCGCTTGCAGGTTTTTCTGCAACCTATTATCGCTGTACCTTGCTTTGCCTCCTTCCTCCCTTTCTTCCTTGACTTGCAGCTTGTCCGTGTTCACGGTTCGGCAGGTTTCCGCTTCCGGCGCTGGCTCCCGCCTTCCTTTCCAACACGTACAATCCACCTCTCCCCTCCCGCGTTCCGGGCCGCGCGGGCGCATTCCCTTTTCCTCCGGCTGACTCGCACCGCCGGATCCCATCACCATTTTTAGGAGGATTCTCTCATGAAAACAGTGGCGGAACTGAACCAACTCCGCGCCGCAAACCTGAAATATGTCGTGCTCCGAAAGGGCGCCGAAGCCCTCAAAGACGCAAACCCTGCTGGCAAGCGCAATGTCCTCGTCTGTGGCGGTACCGGCTGTACCTCTTCTCACAGCGATGCGATTGTTGAACGTCTCCGCTCCGAAATCAAAGAGGCCGGTCTGGAGAACGAGGTCAGCGTTATACATACCGGATGCTTCGGCCTTTGCGCTCTCGGTCCCATTATGATCGTATACCCCGAGGGCAGCTTCTACTCCCGTATGAGTGAAGAAAATGTGCCGCGCGTCGTGCGCGAGCATCTGCTCGGCGGCAAGGTCTGCACCGACCTCCTCTATCAGGAAACCGTCAATTCGGACGGCAGCATCAAATCTCTTGACCAGACCGATTTCTACAAAAAGCAGGTCCGGGTCGCACTCCGTAACTGCGGCGTGATCGACCCCGAAAACATCAACGAGTATATCGCCTGTGACGGCTATCAGGCATTGGCCAAGGTGCTGACCGAATACACGCCCGAGGACGTGATCAGGATCATCACCGATTCCGGTCTGCGCGGGCGCGGCGGCGGAGGCTTCCCCACCGGTCGCAAATGGGCTCTCTGCGCTCCCAACAAGGCACCGCAGAAATATGTCGTCTGCAATGCCGATGAAGGCGACCCCGGCGCTTTTATGGACCGCTCGGTTCTGGAAGGAGATCCCCACTGCATCATTGAAGCGATGGCCATCGCCGGTTATGCCATCGGCGCCACCAAGGGCTTCGTTTATGTCCGTGCCGAGTACCCGATCGCCGTCAAGCGCCTCTCCATTGCCATCCGTGAGGCCCGTGAAGCCGGCCTTCTCGGAAAGAACATCTTTGGCTCCGGCTTCGATTTCGATATGGAAATCCGCCTCGGTGCCGGGGCTTTCGTTTGCGGTGAGGAAACCGCGCTCATGACCTCTATTGAAGGAAACCGCGGCGAGCCGCGGCCACGGCCTCCTTATCCTGCCGTGCGCGGCCTGTATGAGTCCCCTACCGTCGAAAACAATGTGGAAACCTTTGCCAATGTACCGCAGATCATCCTCCGCGGGGCTGCCTGGTTTGCCGGCATGGGCACCGAGAAGTCCAAAGGCACCAAGGTCTTCGCGCTGGGCGGGAAAATCCAGCATACCGGCCTCGTCGAAATCCCTATGGGCACCACACTCAATGAAATCGTGAACGAAATCGGCGGTGGGGTTCCCGGCGGAAAGAAATTCAAGGCTGCCCAGACCGGCGGTCCTTCCGGCGGCTGTATCCCTGCACGTCTCATCGATACCGAAGTAGACTATGACAACCTGATTTCCATCGGTTGTATGATGGGCTCCGGCGGCCTCATCGTCATGGACGAGGACACCTGCATGGTCGATATGGCCAAGTTCTTCCTGGAATTCACCGTGGACGAGTCCTGCGGAAAATGCACTCCCTGCCGCGTCGGTACCAAGCGCCTGCTGGAAATGCTCGATAAAATCACCCGCGGCGAGGGTACACTCGAAGATCTCGACCGCATGGAGGAGCTGTGCCAGTATATCAAGGCCAACTCCCTGTGCGGCCTCGGTCAGACGGCTCCCAACCCGGTGCTTTCTACTCTCAAATTCTTCCGCGAGGAATATGTAGCGCATGTCGTTGATAAAAAATGTCCTGCCGGTGTCTGCAAAAAGCTGCTCAAATATGAGATCGATCCGGACAAGTGCATCGGCTGCGGCGTCTGCGCCAAGAACTGCCCGGCAGACGCCATCCAGAGGACCGACTATGTCGCGCCCGGCCATAAACTGGCCTCCATGCAGATCGATTCCGCTGTCTGCGTGAAATGCGGCGTCTGCATGACCAACTGCAAATTCAAGGCCATCACCAAGGGCTAAGGAGGTATCGACATGGATATGGTAAATCTGAAAATCAACGGCATCCCCGTCAGCGTTCCCAAAGGGTCCACCATTCTCGAAGCCGCGCGGGCGGCCGGTGTGGAAATCCCGACCCTCTGCTATATGAAGGATATCAACGAGATCGGCGCCTGCCGCATCTGCGTCGTGGAGGCAACCGGCGCACGCGGTCTTGTCACCGCCTGCGTCTTCCCCGTTGCCGAGGGAATGGAGGTGCAGACCAACTCTCAGAAGGTTCGCAACGCACGCCGTATGACACTCGAAATGATCCTCTCCACCCACGAGAAAAAGTGCCTCTCCTGCGTCCGCTCCACCAACTGCGAACTGCAGAAGCTCTGTCTGGAATACGGGGTGGAGGAAACCGCTTTTGAGGGCTATCGCCCCCACTACGAAAAAGACACTTCCGCTCCGCACCTCATCCGCGATAACAACAAATGTATTCTCTGCCGCCGTTGCGTCGCCGTCTGCCGCGAACAGTATGTCGGCGTGATCGGGCCCAATAACCGCGGCATCGATACCAATATCGGTTGCGCTTTCAATCAGCCCCTCAATGCAACCTCCTGTATTTCCTGCGGTCAATGCACCGCCGTCTGCCCCACCGGCGCGCTCGTGGAAAAGGACGATACCGATCAGGTCTGGGCGGCGCTGAACGACCGCACCAAGCATGTCATCGTGCAGACCGCTCCCGCTGTCCGGGCGACGCTCGGCGAGGCGTTCGGAATGCCGATCGGTACCAATGTGGAAGGAAAAATGGTCGCAGCGCTCAGACGCCTCGGATTTGAGCGCGTCTTCGACACCGACTTCGGCGCCGATCTCACCATCGTGGAAGAGGCAAATGAGTTGGTCGAGCGTGTCAAAAACAACGGCACGCTCCCCATGATCACCTCCTGCTCTCCCGGCTGGGTCAAGTTCGCGGAGTACTATTATCCGGAGCTTCTTCCCCACCTCTCCTCCTGTAAGTCTCCCATGCAGATGACCGGCGCTATTATCAAAACGTATTATGCCGAAAAAATGGGTTGGGATCCGCGTGACATCGTCAATGTGGCTGTCATGCCCTGTACGGCGAAAAAATTTGAAATCGGCCGCGCCGATCAGTCGGCTGCCGGCGTTCCCGACATGGACATCGCGATCACTACCCGTGAGCTTTCCCGCATGATTGCAAGAGCCGGCCTCCGCTTTGCCTCCCTGCCCGATGAGGAATTTGACAGTCCGCTCGGAGAAGATACCGGTGCCGCTCTGATCTTCGGAGCGACCGGCGGCGTTATGGAAGCCGCGCTCCGCACTGCCAACGACTGGATCAGCGGCAAGGACTGCGACAAGGTCGATTATACGGAGGTGCGCGGCAATGCGTCCATCAAGGAGGCCTTGTATACACTCGGTGATCTCTCTATCAAGGTTGCCGTTGCCAGCGGTGCTACCGCTGCAAAAGAAGTGATGGACCGCATCAAAAACGGTACTGCCGACTGGACTTTTGTCGAAATTATGGGCTGCCCCGGCGGTTGCATCAACGGCGGCGGTCAGCCGATTCAGCCGCAATACATCCGCGACACCGTCGACGTCAAGTCCCTGCGTGCAAAGGCGCTCTATGACGCCGATCAGGCTTCCGTTCTCCGTAAATCCCACCTTTCTCCTGCTGTTACTGCACTCTACGGACACGAAAAATTCTTTGAGGCGTACGGCTGTCATAAAGCACACGAAATCCTTCATACTTCTTATACACCGCGTAAAAAGTATTCTTTCTGATACTGTCTTCCCGGCATTTTTTCCGGCGCGCCTTCACGGACGCGCCGGCTTTCTTTTTTTGAAAAATTTCCCTCTCATATTCTCCCGCAATCCTTACACAATATTAGCGAGGGCGCAAAAAGCGTTCTCTATGAAAACTGATTTAGGTGAAACAGGAGATAATGTACAATGTCTAAGAATTCGGTTGTTGTTCCCGAGGCGAAGGCTGCTCTTGACAAGTTCAAGATGGAAGCTGCCAGCGAAGTGGGTGTGAACCTCACCAACGGTTATAATGGCGATCTGACCTCCCGTCAGGCCGGTTCGGTCGGCGGACAGATGGTCAAGAAAATGATCGAGTCCTACGAGAATTCCATTAAGTCCAGCAAATAAGCAGTACGAATGGTATTCGGATGGCCCCGCGCCTGGCGCGGGGCCATTTTCTCTGCTCTTTTCTTTGCTGCGTTCTGCATGTTCCTTTTCCGGCTCCGAGCAACCGTTTCCTACGCGCTCTTTATCGGATCACGCTCTCTTTATCGGATGGTATGCTTCTATGATCTCCGAAAAATTTGTTGGCCGGTACCCGTGTACCTGCATCCAATGCGCCATCGTCAAAATACGTTCCCGGTAATCCGGCTCATACGCTACATAGTCGTCGTAAAAATGCTGTTCGTGGATCACCATCTGAATACATCCGCTCTCCTGCGGCCGTTTCAGCAGCCCGTCCAGGTAAGGCACAACCCGATCGGACGTCAATTCCCCTGCATTCAGCACCATGTGCAGACGGGAAAAGAGGATTCCCTCCTGCGTATCCACCCAAAAACAGCGCTGCTCCAGATGCGCCGTCCGCTCGCGGTCCAGATAATAGGCGACGATCGGCTCTCCCGGTTCGTAGCAGTCCGCATAATAGGGTTCTCCGCGGCAGAGCGTGAAATATCCACAGAGCATACGACACCCTTCGGCGCGCAGCGCACGCGCGCCTTCTACATTCAACGCACCCCAATGCAGGGTAGTCATATCCGCACGGGCTGCGTCGCCTACCACCCTCCGCAGCTCCGACATCATGCGACGGAAATCGCGCCGCACTGTCTCTCCATCCGTGTTCCTATACGGCTTATCCGGATGCTCGCGCATGGCATGAAAGGAAAACGACAGCCAGTCCGCATTGGCGCTGAATTCTTCACGGTACCGGTCGGTCATCATCGACAGATCAAAACTGCCGTCATCGGTCCCATAAAAGACGTTGATCTGCACCTTGCTTCCGTACAGCCGGTGCGCCTGTTCAAAGATACCAAGATACGGGTCCTCAAACAGCGAGGCATACACATTCCTGTGTGCATGCAGATTCCGGAAAGAACGGATACAGTCATCTACCGTAAAACGATAGGTACGGTAGGCTGGATTGAACACATATACCGTTACTGACTTTTTCTCTCCCGTATCCGTATTCTCCGCTTCCAGACGGTTGCAAACATCCCGCAGGACTACCTCCGCTTCGTACAGTCCTTCCCGGTTTTTCTGCGCCGGGATTCCACATACCGCGATCTTCGCATCTTCCTCCGCCGATACCAGCACGCGGATCCGCAAGCCCTCTGCGCATACACTTCCATCCGCTTCTCCCACCATCACATCTCCGTCGCGCGGAAAACAGAATTCCAGCGCTGCATTCCCTGTATACAT
>CALWTT010000045.1 GCA_944384545.1 uncultured Clostridia bacterium
GTTCGCTTTAGGTTTTGACTGGTGGAGATGACGGGAATCGAACCCGTGTCCAAAAAACGTCGGGAATGAGCTTCTCCGTGGGCAGCCGATCCTTTTTGCTTCCCTTACGCGGCCGTCGGTCGGCAGACTGCCGCGCGCAGTAGCCCTTTTCTGCCTGACCGGCACAAGGGCGAATTACCGGTGCAGGTTCACCACTTCTTCACGCTCTCTCCCATGCCGTGGTACTCATGGGCGAACGGGCGGCTTGTTTGCCGCAGCACTGTCCGGTAACACCCGAAGGCGTTACTCAGGCAGCCATCGCAACAGTTCTGTTGTCGTTTACATTTAGGTTGGCCATGTTTCGGTTTAGCCGGCCCGCCACGCTTCTCATTCCTTCCGATCCCTGTCGAAACCTTTGCATCCCCGTATCCGTCTGTTGCCGTATATACAGTATAGCACATCCCGCCTTTTTTTACAAGCACTTTTATCCTCTTCTCAAAATTTCCCCGTGCCTCTGCTTCTTTACATTCCTTCATTTTTATGCTATACTGGTCGCATACCAGTTGTCACATTCTTTTACGGAGGTTGTTATGTTCGAAAACCAGAAAATAGAATGCATCCTTCCACCACAGAAAAATATTGCACTGATTGCTCACGACAATATGAAGCCCGAAATGGTCGAGTGGTGCCAGCAGAACAAAGCCATTCTCGCACACCACTTCCTCTGCGGCACCGGCACCACGGCCAAGTTGGTTTCAGACCGCACGGGGCTTCCCGTGCGCGGTTACAACAGCGGCCCCCTCGGCGGAGACCAGCAGATCGGCGCGCGCATTGTCGACGGGAAAATCGATGTGGTCATCTTCTTCTCGGATCCGCTCACCGCACAGCCGCACGATCCCGATGTCAAAGCACTCCTCCGCATCGCGCAGGTCTATGATATTCCCATCGCCAATAACCGCGCCACTGCAGACTTCATCATCCGCAGTCCGCTCATGGAATCCGCATACTCCCGCTTCCTGCTCAATTTCCGCCAGCAAGTCCAGGAGCGTGCTGAAAAACTCTGATGCCTCTCATATCAGCCATGCACTCCCCTGCATTTTGCTTTCCGGAATTTTCGACGGCACCCGAAACATACGGGTGCCGTCGTTCTGTATACGGTCTGTTCTGCCGAATCGGAGCTTCTCCCCGGCCGCCATGCTGGCTCCTGCTCCTTATACCCGCAAAAACTGCATCCCGTTTGTTCTGAATGCAGAGGCACAGTTCACTTCTTTGCAGCAAGCTCCAGCGTGCGACGGTACGCTGCCGTCACCGCATCCATGGCCGCCGCCCGGAATCCGCCGTGTTCCAGAGCATGCACGCCTGCAATCGTCGTTCCACCCGCACTGCATACCGCATCCTTCAGCGTAGCCGGCTGACCGAAGGCCTCTATCATACGCCCCGCGCCGCAAAGCGTCCGCGCCGCATACGCCGTGGCCGCCGCACGCGGCAAGCCGCATTCCACCGCCGCATCTGCCAGCGCTTCCGCAAAGATATACACGTAGGCGGGACCGCAACCCGTCAATGCGCTCGCCGCATCCATGCGCGACTCCTCTATCGCATCTACAAGTCCCGCGCCGGAAAATGCACGGCAAAATGCCTCTTCGGTTTCAGAACTCAGCTTCTGCCCTGTGTACAGCACGATTCCTTCCCCCAGCGCGACCGGCAGGTTGGGCATGATCCGGATCAGCGCGTTCTCCTCCCCGATCTCGGCACGAATTGCTGCACAGGATACACCCGCCGCCATCGAGATCAATACGGTTTCCGGGGTAAGGCTGTCCCGCAGCTCGCGCAGAACGCACGGCAAAACCTGTGGCTTCACCCCAAAGACAAGAAAGCGGCTCTCCCTTGCAAGAATCTTTTCGCTCTCTCCATAGCCTGCACCCAGCTCCTCACACAGCTGTTTGGCCTTCTGCACATCCGTATCATACAGGCCGATCTCCTTCGGCGCAACGCGTCTTGCCACCGCACGGGCCAGTGCTCCGCCCATATTCCCGCATCCGATAAACCCAAATTCGTATTTCATCTTCTGTCTCCTTCAACGTATCTGCCCGTCGCCGTAAATCACGTATTTATAGGATGTCAACTCCCGTAGCCCCATGGGTCCGCGTGCATGCAGCTTCTGTGTGGATATCCCGATCTCGCAGCCAAGACCGAATTCTCCTCCGTCGGTAAACCGCGTGGACGCATTGACATACACCGCTGCGCTGTCCACGCACCGGGTAAATTTCCTGGCTGCGGCCGTGTCTTCTGTCAGGATCGCATCGCTGTGATGCGTCGAGTGCGCTGCAATGTGCGCGATCGCTTCGTCTATATCGCGACACACGGATACAGCAAGTGTATAGTCGAGAAATTCGGTATCAAAATCCGAAGGACCTGCCGGTGTTCCGTCGATCAGCATGGCTGCACGCGGGTCAAGACGCATCTCCACCGGCACGAGTCCTGCCGCGATACGGTCATCCACCAGCCGCTTACGCAGCATCGGCAAAAAGCGCGGGGCCACCGATTCGTGCACAAGACAAACTTCTGCTGCGTTGCAGACCGAGGGACGGCTGGTCTTGGCATTCTCCACAATCGCAAGCGCCTTGGCAAGATCCGCCGCGGCATCCACATAGATATGGCAGATTCCGGTTCCGGTCTGAATACAGGGGACGCGCGCCTGCTCTACACATGCGCGGATCAGGCCGGCTCCACCGCGCGGGATCAGCGCATCCACATATCCGACAGCCTCCATCAGCGCTGTTGCGCTCTCCCGTGACGTATCCTCCGGCATCTGTATATAATCCGGACACAGACCGCATTCGCTCAGCGCCCTCCGCAAAATTCCCACAATGGTCGAAGAGGTGCGGTAGGCTTCCTTCCCTCCGCGAAGAATACATACATTTCCGCTCTTGAAGCAAAGCGCCGCTGCATCCGATGTAACATTCGGACGGCTTTCGTATATAATCGCAATGACGCCGAGCGGAACGGATACACGCGACAGAGAGAGTCCGTTCGGCCGCCGGAAGGTTTCCAGAACATTTCCTATCGGGTCAGGAAGTGACGCTACCGCGGCTACGCCGTCTGCCATTGCTGCTATACGGGATTCGTTCAGAAGCAGGCGGTCGACCATCACATCGCCAAGCGTCTCTCTGGCCGCCTCTACATCCTGTCGGTTGGCCGCCGCAATTTCCGAAGCGCATGCCCGCAATGCATCTGCCATGTGCCGCAATGCGCGGTTCTTCTCCTCCGTATCCAACAGCGAAAGCGAAGGTGCCGCCATGCGCGCCCGCTCCAGCAATGCACGCATCTGGTCATTCATATCAGTCCCTCCTCTCTGCATAAAATCGTGTGCATGCCGCCGGGCGCCCCTCGATGATTGCATACAGAATCGACGGATCCGCTCCGTTGGCAATGACCATATCGCATCCATTGGCGCCGCAGATCTCAGCTGCATGCAATTTTGTACGCATCCCGCCCGTTGCCAGGGCAGAGCCCTCTCCGCCCGCCAGACGACGGATTTCCTCGGTAATTCCATGCACCTGGGTGATCAGCTGCGCGGAAGGATCGGTATGCGGGTCCGCCGTATACAGACCGTTGATGTCTGAGAGCAGAATCAGCAGATCGGCTCCCGTCTGTACGGCCACATAAGCGGACAGCGTATCGTTGTCTCCGACCTTGATCTCATCGGTAGCAATACTGTCGTTCTCATTGATGACCGGCAATGCGCCCAGCTCCAGCAATCGCCGGATCGTATTCCTGACGTTCAAAAAACGGTCTGCATGATTGAAATCATCCCCCGTCAGCAGTATCTGCGCCACTGTATGGTTGTACGCGCCGAACAGACGGTCGTATGTATACATCAGTTCGCATTGGCCCACCGCCGCCGCCGCCTGCTTGGTAGGAATATCCGAGGGGCGCTCCTTCAGCGACAGCTTTCCCACCCCCATTCCGATGGCACCCGACGACACCAGAAGGATCTCATGCCCTGCATTCTTGATGTCGCTCACCGTACGACACAGCTCTTCCGTACGCCGGATGTGCAGGTGCCCCGTTGGATATGCCAGCGTGGATGTCCCGATTTTTATCACGATTCTCATTGTTTTATCCGCTCCTTCGCCGGCTTCACGGCCGGTTCTTCCTGTTTTTTCTTCTTGTTATAGTATATCTCCAACACCGCCCCTTGTCAAGTCACATCCTCTTCCCATGACATTTTTCCCGGTATACATCTTTTTTTCGGAAATCTTTCATTTTTCTCTTGCATTTGGAGATTTTTCGTTGTATAATATCTGTGTTGTCACGGAGGCATAGCTCAGTTGGTCAGAGCGTTGCGTTCACATCGCAGAGGTCGCGGGTTCGAGCCCCTCTGCCTCCACCAAAAGAAAAACTATCCGAAATATTCGGATAGTTTTTTTTGCAGATATTCAGATACGTCGTGATTTCACCACAACCGATACCCTGTTGTCGCTATATCTGTGTCACGGCAGAATGCAGTTTTACGAGCATATGATGCATTCGCGGAAAAACTGTGTCACAGTAGATGCGAACAGAAGAACAGCCGCATTGGTCAGCTTTTCTTCACCATGAACCTTGCGAATAAATCCTCTTGCTTTCAAAACCTGATGCGTGGGAAGATCATCTGCTCCGATGCGGTGCTTGTAGTCCGCAATCAGCTTTTCATCCAAATCT
>CALWTT010000046.1 GCA_944384545.1 uncultured Clostridia bacterium
ACCGCGGTGCGGTGTTTTGGCGAAGCGCGTCACGAAAACAAGGAGCGACGGAAGCGCGGCTGTGCCTCGCGCCCGTTGCGACTATGTTTTCGGAAGGGCCGACAAATCCCACCCCCCGCAACCACCGGCAGTGCCGGTTTCCAACCGTGGGGACTGCGCTGCTGATTTCTTTGCTTTTCACACGAGGATACATCCGTTATGAACACTCGTACCAGAAAAACAGCCCATGCGGGCTGTTTTTTTATCCCCCACTCTTTTTTTGCGGGAGTGGGTGAACCGAACGGCCTCCGGGTTCCCGGAGGTCGTGGGTAAGCAAGCCAAAACACCGCGGTGCGGTGTTTTGGCGAAGCGCGTCACGAAAACAAGGAGCGACGGAAGCGCGGCTGTGCCTCGCGCCCGTTGCGACTATGTTTTCGGAAGGGCCGACAAATCCCACCCCCGCAACCACCGGCAGTGCCGACGCCCAACAGTGAGGGCCGCGGTGCGGTGTTTGGGCGAAGCGCGTCACGAAAACAAAATCCAATTGCTATGTATTGCAATTGCCGCCATTTTGCCGGCAACGGCGGCAAAATGGCGCAGAAAATCACAAAGGCATGCAAAACGATGCAAAACGGCTCGCCGCCATTACAACGTCCCTCCCCATAAAGGAATACCGATCCTTGCAGATTCCCACATCATAAAACCCATTCCTATATCCAACACAGAAGCGCTCTGCATGACGGACTTCTCACCCCCTGGTTTTCCTTTCGCGTCATCAGAACCAGCGGTTTTGTCACTACCTACAATTTTTTGAATTTTTTCGTATATATATTGAAAGCTGTGCACAATTATGTTACAATGTAGACATCTTATACAGAAATGAGGGAATCCTTATGAAAAAATCTTTTTCTCTTCTCCTGATTTTTGTTATCACCGCTGTCTCTCTTTGTTCCTGTGCTATGTTCGGCAATACAAATCTCATGCGCGGCACTATCACCGACAATACCTATACCAACACCTCTCTCGGTATCACGCTCACCCTTCCCGACGGCTGGCGCTTCTATTCAACCTCCGAAATTGCGTCGGTAATGAATATCACGAAGGAAATACTGGAAGATCCGGATATTCTCGATTCCACGGATATCTCCACCTTTATGGATTTTATGGCGGTTGATGCAAAAGAAACCAACAATATCAACATGTCCATCGAAAATCTCGCTACCACCGGTAATCAGAATCTTTCCGCCGAAGAGCTTCTCGCCATGTTGCAGGAGCAGGTGCAGCAGCAGCTCCCCAGCGCACAATATACGTTCAGCCAAAGCACCACGGTTACGCTCGGGAACGGTCAATTCCTGAAAACCGAAGCCCAGTGCACCTATCTCGGAATTCACATGTCCCAGTATATCTATATCCGGAAGCTCGGCAATCATGCGGTTGCCATTACCGCAACTCTGATCGACGATTCCTTAACCTCGGCCGATATCGAAGCCATGTTTTCCTGAGCCGGGAGAAACTCCCGCCAGTCGGAGCGCCTTCCCCAGGGAAGGCGCTCCTTTTCCTTTACACCACACCCGTGTGTCCGGACTTTCGGATTCATATGGCAGAACACGGCCACTCACTTTTCTCCTCCGCTTATCCGGTCCCCGTCAGACAAGAAGTATGAAAGGCCCGCAAAACGCACTTGACAAACCCGGAAATATCCGTACAATAAAAGCAGAACCGCTTTTGCCCGCACTCCGGGAAAGGCAGGGAAAGCCGCCGCCGCATCTTACCGTCCCCCGCCGGGCAGACGCTGCAGGCCTTGCCGCAAGCGGAAACACTCCCCTTCTCCGGAATCGCCATTCCCTCCCGCATTCCCCACATCTCTGCACATAGAAGGAGACGGTTATGAAACTCTGTTACCACCAGGAAGCAAAGGATTGGCTGGAAGCACTGCCGCTGGGAAACGGGCGTCTTGGCGCCATGGTCTACGGCGGCGCGGAAAAGGAAACCGTACAGATCAACGAGGTCACACTCTGGAGCGGTTTTCCGGATACGCAGGCCGACAATCCCGCCTGCCGCACGCATCTTGACGAAATGCGCCGTCTGATCTTCGCAGGAAAATACAAAGAGGCGCAGGACCTGTGCATGCAATATATGATCTGCAGAGGCCCCGGCACGAATATCCGCATGGATACCCACGAAAAAAACGAAACCATCGCGTACGGCTCCTATCAGACCGCCGGAAAGGTCTTTTTTGACTACGGTCCGGTGGCGAACGCGGACTACCGCCGGGAGCTCGATATTCTGACCGGCGTCCACCGTACCTTCGCAGGCGGCCGTGAGAGAATCGCATTCTGCTCCTTTGCCGCAAATGTCACGGTCATCCGATCCGAAGGGGAGCGGCCGCGCATCTCCTTTGCACGTCAGGGGGCAGAGATCCGGTATGAGGACGGCCGGATCACGGCTACGGGAAAGACCAACTGCGGTAAGGGCATTTCCTATGCGACCGTGATCAAAACCACAGGCGATACCACCTACATTACCACCGCCACCAGCTTTTACGGAGACGCCGACCCGCTCGCCGTCTGCCTGCGCACCGTAGAAAGTGCCGCCGCAAAGGGCTTTGCTGCACTTTTGCAGGAGAACATCCGTTACATACAGTCGATGATGGGACGGGTCCGGATATGCATCGATGCCGATACCCCAAAAGACCTGCCCACCGACGAGAGGCTGCGCCGTGTAAAAGCCGGACAGCAGGATATCGGACTCCTGCTGACCTATTTCCAGTACGGACGCTACCTGCTCCTGTGCTCCTCGCGCGATTCCCTCCCGGCCGGTCTCCAGGGAATCTGGACCGAGGAGATCTGGACCCCATGGAGCGGCGATTACCATGCCAATATCAACTTTGAGATGAATTACTGGCCATGCGATGTCACCAATCTTTCCGAATGCTACGCGCCCTTCTTCGCCTATGTCAGGATGCTTTCCGAGCACGGACGGGACACCGCCAGAATCCAGTACGGATGCCGTGGCTGGGTCTTCCATTCCTCTACCAGTCCCTGGGGCTTTTCCGCACCGGGCGAGTCCCCGTCCTGGGGCGCCTTCATGTGCGGCGGTGCCTGGTGTGTTAACCATTTCTGGCAGCATTATCTGTTCACGCGCGACAAAAACTTCCTCGCACAAAACTATCCGCTGATCCGGGGCTGCGCCGAGTTCTTCATGGATTTTCTCGTAGAAGATCCCAATACCGGGTATCTGGTTACTGCGCCCTCCAACTCCCCCGAGCTCTCCTTCTTCGACCCGCAGACCGGAGAGCCGGTATCCATGTGCGCCGGCCCCACCATGGACAATTCCATTCTGTATGAAATGTTCACAAATGTCCGGAATTTCTGTGATGTACTGGGCATAGATGCGGACTTTGCCGAAAAAGCCATCGCCTTCCGCGACCGGCTGCCTCCCGTACGCGTAGGCAGCGACGGACGGATCATGGAATGGCAGTATCCGCTGGAAGAGACCGACAAAGGACACCGGCACATGTCCCCGCTCTACGGACTTTACCCCGGGACCTTCCTTACCCGGTCGAAAACCCCCGCGCTGATGGAAGGCGCCGAAAAATTCATCCGCAAACGTCTCCGCTACGGAGAGGAGGTCGTCGGTTGGAACACACGGGCCTGCGGCTGGAGCGGCGCATGGCTGACAAATTTCTTTGCGCGGCTGGGAGATGGCGAGGAAGCCTATATCACGCTGCAAAGCATGCTGCGCTCCTGTACCGAACCCAATCTGTTTGATTCCCATCCCCACCCCCAGCGCCCCGGGCGCCTGTTCCAGATCGACGGGAATCTCGGCGCCACCGCCGGCATTGCCGAAATGCTGCTGCAAAGCCATGAGGAGGATATACGCCTGCTCCCCGCTCTGCCGGAGGCCTGGAAGACCGGCAGCTTTTCCGGTCTGAAAGCGAGGGGAGGATTTGCGGTGGACGCCGCATGGGAAGACGGCCGCGTCACCCGCTGCCACGTCCGCTCGCTCTCCGATGTGGACGGCTCCTTCCTTGTCAACGGGCAACGCTATACCGTGCCGGCCGGAGCGGACCTCTTTCTCCCGCTCGGTCAGGAGGTCGCCCCGCCTGTCGACGGGTGCATCTGATTCCCGACTTCCCCGCTCATATAGCCAAGATCTTTTTGAAGGAGGTATTTTTCATGCCCGCAAAAATTCTGATTCTGTCCGCCAGCCCCCGCAAAAACGGCAATTCCGAACAGCTGGCCGCCGCCTTTGCCCGCGGTGCAGCCGAGGTGGGAAATATAGTGGAAACCATTTTCCTGCGCGAGAAGAATATCGGGTTCTGCCGCGGATGCTTTGCCTGCGCCAAGCTCGGCCACTGTGTCATCCGGGACGACGCAGTGGAGATCGCGCAGAAGATGAAGGAGGCGGACGTCCTGGTCTTCGCAACGCCGGTCTACTATTACAGCATAAGCGGGCAGCTGAAAACCATGCTGGACCGCGCCAACCCGCTCTACGGCTCAGACTATGCCTTTACGAAGGTCTTTCTGCTTACCGCAGCGGCGGATGAGGATCCGCATGCGACGGAAGGGGCAAAGACCGCCGTACAAGGCTGGGTTGACTGCTTTGAGAGGGCAACACTGTCCGGCGTGGTGTTTGCCGGAGGGGTGACCGACGTAGGTGATATCGGGCAGCACCCCGCCCTGCAGGCCGCCCTGGATGCGGGAAGAACGCTTGTATAAGAGAGAACGGGGCGCACGGAGCTGACATGACAGAACGCCGGAACACGCCCGGAGCGACATCCGACACAAAACCGTCTGACCGCGTACCGCACGTCATGCCTGCCCGCCCATTATGTGTGTCCCGATTGCGATAAAAGAGCAAGGGCAGCCCCGTATACGAGGGGCTGCCCTTGCTCTTTTGCTTTTTGCCAGCCGGTGCGGGAGTGCGCCGCTGATTGCGCGGGAGTGCGCCGCTTATTCCCCGCACCCCGCCACTCCGGACGCCGCGGCATCGTCGCGGAAGAAAAGCAGCGTCTGTCCGGCCTCTACCCCGCAGGGATCCCGGAACAGAAGCACATCCCCCTCCGCAGCAAAGGGCAGGATCTCTCCCTCCCGCATCACGCGGCCGTGAACTGCGGAGGCTTACTTCTCCCCCCGCACACCGGAAAGGGTACTATGATGGTACGGTCAGCCGCTCACCCGGCTTCCGCTCCTCTTCCGCGCGCCGGGCGCAGATTTTTTCACGCGGCCGTGAACTGCGGAGGCTTACTTCTCCCCCCGCACACCGGAAAGGGTACTATGATGGTACGG
>CALWTT010000047.1 GCA_944384545.1 uncultured Clostridia bacterium
GTGATTCTGGTAGGCATATTGGGCCGCAGGCAAAAGCAGCAAAGCCAGGTCTGAACCCCCTTAGCGCAAAGTGAACCCCCTAACGCCAAAGGGGGTTCATTTGTATCACAATTAGGGTCATTTTCCAGAAAAAAGACAGGGTTATCCCTGTCTTTTTTCTGTATGCATTGTCCATGAAGGCGGATTTGCCGGTTCTTCCTGCATGGGATACGTGCACGTTGCATACGGTAACGGAGCACCGGTAGAGAATTGGTGGGAAACACATAACCTACGCGCGCGTTGCGCATAGGGGCGCCCATGTTGTTATGCGTTGCTTGACGGGAAAGAAAATATCGGTATAATATAGGGTAAACAGAGCAGGAGGCAGGGATGTTCGGAAAAATTCTACGAAAGCTTCGGGAAGAAAAAGGAATGACGCAGGCGGAACTGGCGAAGAAGCTGCATGTGGTCCGGCAGACAGTGTCCAAGTGGGAAAGAGAGCTGTCTGCGCCGGATGCGGGATTGCTGCTGCGTCTGGCGGAAGCGTTGGATGTGCCGGCTTCGTTTCTGCTGGGGGAAGAGGAGCGTGTGACGGAAAAGCGCTGCATGCAGTGTCCGACGGAGGAAGCAGAGGGATCGCAGGCTTCGGAAATATGGCATAAACCACACGGGGTGCCGCAGAAGTCCGGCGAAGTGCCTGCCATGCAACCATCGGTGGAAGCAGAAAAGGAAAGTGTGCAGATGCCGTGTGACACAAGACAGGAGCTCGCTGCGCAGCTTTCCTGCCTGCAGAAGGCGTATGCGCGGGACTGCGAGCGGCGGCGGAGAGCTGTCCGAACGGCGTGTACGGTGTTTTTTGTCCTGGCGACAGTCATTGCGGTCTGTACGCTTGTCTCTGCATGGTATACGCGGGACATGACCGAAGCGCTATTGCACACGCCGGGCGTGATCGGAGGCCGTGATGCCCCTGTCGATCTGTATGTGTCGTGTATAACACGACAGGCGTGGATCTGGATTGCCGCCGGGGTGGCGGCAGGGATATCTGCGGTCGGTATCTGCCGGACCCGCAGGAGAAAAACGAACGCAGTGGAGGGAATAGCAGACGATGCATGGCAAACAGGGCACACGAAAAATGGGGAAACAGGGGAAACACAGAATGAGAATATGTAAACTCCCGGTTGTACTGCTGATACTGACAATCTTTGTTACCGGATGCGGAGCAGGAGCGCCGCCGCGCATGGAGGAGTATACCTGGGCGATGGAAACCGTACGGAGCGAAGCGGAGGAAGGGCGTATTGTTGCATACGGGGGAGCGTATGATGGGAGCGGCGAGACAGGCGGTGCAGAGCAGGTGGAGCTGATCTGTACGGCGGAAGACGGTGTACTGACACTGACCGACCGGACCCATGAGAGGGTATACAGCGGCGCGTATACATTGCGGCAGAGCGATCCCGGGTCTCGTCTGTACTACGTCACGCTTGACGGAGAGGAGGGCTATGCTGTTGCGGCCATGACAACCTATCATGACGGCAGGGAGGAGCCGACGCTTGTCATGCATTGCGGTATATATACCATATATTTTTATACAGAATAAAGAGGACCGCAGCCGGTGAAAGGGAATCCTGTAATGCGCGTTGCATACGGTGCGCGGATGTATCCTGCAAGCAATTCCTGTATAGGAAAGCGGATCGCCTATGCAGGGGGGCAGGCCGTAGCTTCTTCCCGGTGCAGCAGGGTTTCCGGTGCACATTTTGCGAATATCGGGGATCTGCACCATGAAATTCACAGCCCCGTGTGTTATGAACGGACTCCCGTCCCTCTTGCGTCAGCAAATGGCAAAAAGTTTTCGCCAAGCCTTTTTCAAAAGGCGTGTGTTCTTCTCGTTGTATCCTGTCCTGTCCGATGCTTTTACATCCTTCCATTGCTGCACCCGCCGCATACGGAAAAAGAAAAACAGGCCCGACGAAACAACCGTTTCGTCGGGCCTGTCATATTGTATCGGCGCTGGACCGCCTCATTCATCAAACAGATCCTCCAGCATGTCGTCAAACCAGTCATCGAAATCGTGGTCGCGGTCGTCATCCCAGTCGGATTTGAGCTGGTACCAGGCCTGAGAAAAATGCAGAATCTGGCTATCCCGCCATTCTTCGGACATCTCGCCTTCCACCGGTGTCATATCCCAATTGGATTGGGCACGTTTCTGGTAGGCTTCTTCTACGGTTTCGGTGGTGGTATCGTAATCACGGAGCAGGAGCGCGGAATCGTCCAGGGCGGTAAGCGCTTCTGAGAGCGAGGCTTTCAGAGCGGAGGGGAGGATAGGGCGGAGCCCGGCGAGTCCGTCGCGCACAAGGCTCAGGATCTGCTCGCACTCAGAGGCAGTATTGGCGTCTTCGATGCGTTCGGCGATGTCTTCGAGCTCATCGAGCAGATCTTCCACGGTTTCCCAGCGATCTTCGAGCCCGAGCGCCTCCTCCAGCTCTTCCAGGTGATCGTCAATCCCCTCGATAATATCTTCTATATCCTCCGCAATCCGTTCAAACAATTGTTTTGTCTGGTATTCGAGCTGTGTGGCAAGTTGTTTGCGGGATTGCTCTTCCAGAGCGGAAATGCCGGTATACAGATCGCGGATGGGAATGGAAGCATAGCGACTGGTGTCGAGCGTGCCGCCAAGCTGCAGGTATTGTTGAATCAGCATATACTTCTGCACACTGATACCGTAGGCTTCCGCCGCCTGGGAAAGAGCCGGATCGTCTACGGAGGTGATGACAACGCCGAACATGTGTGAGTTGCTGAACTGTTGATAGAGCGTCTGTTCGACGTCGTTTCTGACGGTGAGATCGGCCGAACCATCGTCGGTGGTGGCGGAGAGAAGAACGGCATTGTCCTGACGGGCCGGAGAGAAATAGCCGAGATCCAGGCAGCGTGCAAAGAGGAATTCGGAGGCCTCTTCGTAGGTTTTCCCGATCAGATCGGCCCCACTGAGGAGGATTTCTCCGTCACGGTTCAGTCCGACGGCCGAGGTGACCCGACCGTTTGCGTCGTAAGCAATGGAGCAGGAAGGATTGATGTCAAAAAGGAGATAGCCTGCAGAGGGGGTACCGGTTGGAACGCCACCGTCCCCCGGTAGGAGGAGCGGGAGCGCAACGGTGAGGCAGACGGCGAGCAGGCAGAAGGCGGCGACGGCCGTACGGAAGGCGGGGCGACGGCAGAGCGGCAGTTTTTTCTGCCGGCGCAGCCCGGCACGGTCGGCCAGTGCCTGAAAATCCGGTTTTGCTGCGGCTTTGAGTTCGCGCCGCAGGCGTCGTTCCAGAAGCCATCGTTTCATAGCGGGTAATCCTCCGCGAGCCAGAGTCTGAGCTGCTCCATGGCCCGCGCGTACCGCCAGGAGGCGGTACCGCGCGGGATCTGTAGCAGGGTGGCGATTTCTTTCATTTTCATGCCTGCATTTTTCATCAGCAGGATTTGCCGGTCCTGGGAATCGAGACGGCGCAGGGCCGTGTCCAGAACCATACGGTCGGTGTGCGTATCCGCATCGGTCGTGCCGAACAGCTCAGGGTGCTCAAGAGGATCGACCGCCTCGGTGCGCGCTTCTTTTTTGCGGTAGTTCAGGGCTTTATTGCGCGCAATGGTCAGAATCCACTTTTTATATCCTTCCCCCCGGAATTCGGCGGATTGCTGCCAGACGGCAAGGAAGGTATCCTGTGTGAGGTCCTCGGCGGCGTGGCAGTCTCCGAGGATACCCAGAGCGACGGCATACACCAGTCGGTAGAGTTTTTCATAGAGGCGCGCAAAAGCGTCTGCATCTCCCGCCGCGATTTTTGCGGCATAATGGTCCATCCTCCGTATCACCTCCGCTGCAGACGCCGTAAAATGCAGTCTGTACGGAAATTGTAACACGGATTCAGGGATGCTGTCAACCCTTGTTTGCCAAAAGCTGTTCTTTGATTTGCAGCAGCTCCTGCTTGAACTGCTGAATCTCTTCAGCGCAGCCCTGTCGGAGGTCACTCCACTTCTGTGCCATTTCATCGCGGAGCTGAGCAATCTGCTGACGCTGTTCATCGGTGAGAGCGGCATTGCGGATCTGCCGTTCAATACCATCTTCCAGATCGTCAACGGCGTCGTCCAGACGGTCTAAGGACCAGCCGACGACGTCCTGACCGAGTGCGATGAAGGCAAGTGCATCTTCGGCCGAGAGGATGTAGTCATCCTCATCGATATCGGATTCATAACGATCGAGGATATCCTCGACCTGATCCTCAATACGGTCGGGAACGCCATTTTTTTCCATATAGTCTTCAATGACAGAAGGAATCATGCGTACATCGGTTCCGAAGGCAGAGGTATCGCTGAGTCCGAGAAGTGTGAGAACGCGGTCGAGGTCTTCCTGGGAGAGCTCCCGTTCTCCCGCCGCTTCGATACGATCTTCGAGCGCATCCAGCGCCTGCTCCAGCTGTTTGGCAAGGCGATAACGGAGAGCAAGCGCACTGTCATAGACAGCGATGATTTTCTCCTCGTATTCGTCTTCCAGCTGATCGTAGAGATCTTCGAAACGGTCTTCGAGGTCGTCGTACATATCCTCATAGACTTCGAAGTAATTGTCGAGCATTTCTGCCAGCTCACGTACCGAATAGGCGGCCCCCTTCTCATAGGTCATGGAGACATCGAACTGCATAATGCGTTGAATGAGGCGGATTTTTGCAGGAGACATATCGGCATAGAGTGTGGGATCCTGCTCCTGCAGCTGGTCAGAGAGCGTCTGATCCTGTGTGTTATCGCCGGGCTGTACCTGTGCGAGAGAACTGCCCTTGGAGGCACCCGCCTCAATCTGTGCCATGAGAGAGGACTCGGCATTTTCGTCGGCTGTTGCCAGTGTGACACGGACGGTGTAGTTGGTTTCGTTGAGGTAACCGAGCTGTTCGGCCAGTGCAACCACCCGTTCGGCGGCAGCCTCCACGGTCAGGCCGACGAGATTTTCATTGACCAGCAGAACTCTGCCGTCTTCATTGAGCGCGCGCACTTCGCTGATTACATTTCCGGAGAGCACGAATTCAATACTTGGATTGATTTCCATCACCAGGTAGCCGTCGGCGCCGTCGCCGGGATTGGGTTGGGTGGGTTGCGCGCAGGAAATGAGTCCGATGGCGAGGATGCCGGCGATCAGCAATGCCAGCATGGATGTGCATAGACGTTTCATGTTTTTTCTCCTGTCGTTGTCGGGATCCGGTTATCCGGTCACCCATACAGACAATCCTGAGAGGGAAAGCGTTGGCGGTTCTGGAAAATTTTTTATGATTTTTTTGCGACCTCATAAGAGAAAGACCGGCAGGGGGGCGCCGCGGCGGGGAAAAAAGGAAAAAGCCGGTCAGCAGAGCAGACCGGCGGAATGGGTAAGGGTCAGCAAGGGTCAGCGGATCCGGGCAAGCGAATCCAGCCCCTCCCGCAGTGCATCGCAGAAGAGGTCGACTTCTTCGTCGGTATTTTCGTGAGAGAAGCTGATGCGGACCGTGCAATCGGCCTCACGCTCGGTAAGACCGAACGCAAGGAGCGGGGCAGGTGCGTGCCGGCCATGGGAGGAGCAGGCGGAGCCGTTTGCGATGCAGAAGCCCCGTGCAGAAAGAAAGTGCAGCATGGTCTCGCTTTTGATATCCGGCAGTGTGAGACTGAGGATGTGCGGCGCGCGGCAGGGGGGAAGATTGGGGTGGAGGCCGGGCGCACCGGGCAGGTCGGGCAGGCGGGAGAGAAGACGTTCGCTCAGCCGTTGCATCTGTGCGGCGCGGGAGGGGAGAAGGCGATCCGCCTCTTCGGCGGCGGCGGCAAAGGCAGCGCAGCCGGGAATGTTTTCGGTACCCGACCGGAACCCCTCTTCCTGTCCACCGCCGAGCACAAAGGGTACAAGCCCCTTGTTGCGCAGAAGGCTGTCCGACACCCAAAGGGCGCCACAGCCCTGCGGACCACCGATTTTGTGAGCACTGACCGTGACCATATCCCAGCCGCTTTCCGCGGCGCGGAGAGGGATCTTTCCGAAGGCCTGCGTGGCATCGGTGTGCAGGACCGCCTGCGGCGCACGCTCCCGCATGCATGCGCGCAGAGTGCGCAGATCGTAGCAGGCCCCGGTTTCGTTGTTGACCGTCATGACCGAGACGAGAAAGACCTCAGGGGTGAGCGCGTCCTCCAGGGCGGCGAGATCAATTTGCCCCCCGCGTGTCGGAAGCTCGACAACATCAAATCCCTCCTTGCGCAGTGCAGCGAGCGGCATGGCGACCGAGGCATGTTCTCCGAGGGTTGTGAGGATGCGTCCGCCGCGCCGGAAGCGCGGCTTGGCGAACGCGCGGCCGAAAATGGCGAGATTGTTGGCCTCACTGCCGCTCCCGGTAAAAAGGATTTTTCCGCCGGTACCGCCGAGTGCACGGCGGAGTGTAAGGCGTGCCTTTTCCAGGATTTCATGGGCGCGCAGACCGACCGTATGCAGAGAGGAGGCATTGCCCCAGCTTTCGGTACTGACCCGCAGAAAGGTGTCCCGCGCAAGCGGGGAGAGCGGTGTGGTGGCACTGTTGTCAAAATACACGGTTTTCATGGGAACCCCCGTTCAGCGGAAGGAAAGCGACGCAAGGATCTGTTCGACCTCGGGCATATGCGTATCGAAGAGCGCGTCTGTGGCGGTATAGGTAAACGTATAGATATAGGATCCGCGCAGGAAGAAAACCTGCAGAACACGGTAGGACACCCCTCCGTTCGTCCCGGAGAAGGTATAGGGAGCGCCGTCTGTCCCGGCGACCGGAATGGCGGTATCCGCTGTGGCGGTCGAGAGGACCCGGTAGTCGGTATAAAGGCTGGCATAGGACTTCTGCAAGGCGTCCCAATAATCGCGGATGGAATGGATATTGCTGTTGGACGGATAATAGCAGGTAAGCGAAATGCTGGATCGGTCGCTGTCCGAAACATAGGCACTGCAGATCCCGGTCTGCATATCGGTCCTCCAGGAATCGGGTACAAAGAGGCGATAGGCGTGGATGGCGGGGTCGGAAATATCCTTCATTCCGTCGGGTGCCCCGCTCTGGTCGGAGGCTCCCGGGGCGTTTCCGTCTGCGCCGGGAACGACCGTACCGTCCAGAAACCGGAAGCTGTCGGTAATGGCGTCAAACTGCGCGCGGTACTGATCGTATTGCGATTCCGGCGCCGTGCAGGTCAGAACGAACAGGTTGCCTGCGTGGCGGGACAGATATTGCAGCTGGCGATAGGCCGTACCCGTATAATAGGTACCGCCGTAATGGTAGCGGAGCGCGGCGGCTCCGTCGAGCAGCGTGGTACCTGCCTCTTCCTCCATGCGGAAATCGGTGAATTTGGCGGCGATTTCGTCGCGGCTCTGCGCCCAATATTCCTCCGGAGAGGCATCGGAAGGAAAGATTGCAAGCGTGACATTGACGCCGGAGAGAGCGGAGACCGAGGCGACGGTAATACCGGTCGAGAAATCGACCGTCCATCCGGACGGAACAAAGAACGCATACCCCTGCCCGTCTCCGGTTGCGTCCTGCATGCCGGCGGGAACTTCCACCCCGCTTTGTGTGGTGGCAGTGTCCGCACAGGAGACAAGCGGAAGGGCGGCGAGGCAGAGCGCGAGCAGGAGCAGAATGGCGGATCGGATGGTTTTCATGCGCATGTCACTCCGATCTCGGAAAGGCGGGACCGCAGCTCCGGTTCGGTGTCCTTCATCGCAGAGAGGGTACGTTCGAGGAGTGTGTCGAGATCCCAGCCGAGCATTTCGGCGCCGCGTGCCATGACATCGCGGGAACAGCCCGCGGCAAATTTTTTGTCCTTGAACTTCTTTTTGAGGCTGGACAGCTCCATATCCGTGGTGCTTCCGGAGGGGCGCATGCGTGCAGCCGCACCGATCAGTCCGGTCAGCTCGTCCACGGCAAAGAGGACTTTTTCCATGGTGTGAACCGGTTCGACATCGCTGCAGATGCCGAATCCGTGGGAACAGACGGCATGTATGGTAGGCTCGTCCGCACCCGCCTCGCGCAGGAGCGCGGGGGCGCGCTTGCAGTGCTCGTCCGGGAAGCGCTCGAAATCGATATCATGAAGCAGGCCGACCATGGCCCAGAAATCCGCCTCATCGGCATAGCCGAGGCGCTGCGCGAGCGTGCGCATGACCAGTTCGACCGTAAGGGCGTGCTGCAGATGGAAGGGCTCGTGATTGTAAGCGGTCAGAGCGTTCCAGGCTTCGTTGCGTGTCATGGTATGTCCTCCGTAAATATTTGGTATAGAACGGTATGGTAAGCTATTGTGAACCGGGAGAAGTGCCGACTCAGGAATCCCGGTGAGAGGTCAGCGCATGTACCAGCGTGCGGAAACGGTCGCCGCGCTCTTCGTAGTCGCGGAAGGCGTCGAAGCTGGTGCAGGCCGGAGAGAGAACGACGGTCTCACCCGGCTTTGCCATGGCGACGGCCGTATGCAGCGCCTCTTCCATTGTCACCCGTATTTTGACAATCAGATTACAATCCTGCAAAGCGTCTGCCAGGCGGGAGCGAGCAGCACCGAACAGAATGACGGCGCGCGCGTGCCGTGAGAGCGCATCGCGCAGAGGAGCCGGGGACAGTCCCTTGTCGGCACCGCCGCACAGGACGATCGGCCGGCCGCCGAGTGCATCGAGCGAAGCGGCGGTCCGGGAAGGAGTGGAGTCGATAGAGCTGTTATAGTAGCGAACGCCGTTGCACTCGCCGACCAGTTCCAGACGATGGGGTACCCCGCGGAAGGAGGCGGCCACATGGGCAAAGGCCTCACAGGGATCCGGAAGAAAGGGGAAGACCAGTCCAAGCGCCGCCAGATAGTTTTCCAGATTGTGCCGGCCGGGCAGAAGAATGGAGGAGACGGGGCCGATGGGATGTCCGTCGGCACAGATGTACCCCGATTCTACGGTCATGGTATGGCAGTCTTGCCGGAGCGCGCAGAGCGCGCGCCGGTCCTGCTGCGCAGAGAAGAGCGTCAGAGACCGACAGGACGCGGCGGTACTGCGCAGTATCGGATCGTCCGCATTCAGAATCGCATGGGTGTGCGGAGCGAGAATACGATGCTTGGCGGCGATATACTCGGCCATGTCCGTATGCCAGTTGAGGTGATTTTCCGTGATATTGGTAATGACGGCCCGCGCGGGCATGGCGGCCCGGTCCATGCTCATCAGCTGAAAGCTGGAAAGCTCCGCAACCGCAAAGTCCTGCTCCCGCATCTTGGGGAGCATACCGATGAGGGGGCGTCCGATGTTCCCGCCGACGAAAACCTGCCGTCCCTTGGCGGCCCAGGCATCAGAAAGGAGCCTCCCCGCAATCGTGGTGGTCGTGGTTTTTCCGTCGCTGCCGGTGACGCCGAGCAAGAGCGCGGGGGAAAAGGCCGAAAACAGTGCGACCTCATTGGTCAGCACCGCACCGCGCGCGACGGCAGCGGCAAGCGGGGGCAGATCCGGCCGGATCCCGGGGGAGAGCAGGATCAGATTTTCCGAAAGATGGTCAAGATAGGAGTCCCCGCCGAAAAAAACCACACCGCGTGCCGCCAGTGCCTGTGCACCTTCGCCCAGTGCGGAAAGCGGTCTCCGATCCCGCACGGTAAAGCGGACATGCCTGCGTGTAAGAAAGTCCGCTGCGGCCAGATTGGACCGGCCGAGTCCGATCAGCGTTGCCGTAGTAGAATCGGAGAGCGGAATATTCATATAGCAAACCTCCGTGGTACCGTCTATTCTATTATATGAAGAAAGCGGTGCACTTGCAACCCCCTGCCCGAAAAGTTCACAAAAACAAAACACCTGCGGGCGGAGAAGGGCGGGGGCGTTGTTGGGCGGGTCAGAAGGGAAGAAAGAAAAAAAGAAAAAAGGGGAGAGAGCAGAGAAAGGAGAAAGGCGGCGTACATGTACGCCGCCTGCAACCGGACCTGTAAGCCGGGTTCTGTGAACACGCAAAAGCGTGAGCTGCAATCATCTATCTTCACCGGCCGTTACCGACCGGTTCAGAGACAAGGTCTCCTGCCACCCGCGGAACCTGACGGGCCGCCAGCCTGCCGAAGGGCAGGGATCCGCATACGGTGTTGCTTCGGATAGGGTTTACATTTGCAGGCTGTTACCAGCGCTGCCGGTGAGCTCTTACCTCGCCTTTCCATCCTTACCGCGCAGAGCACGGCGGTTTATTTCTGTTGCACTTTCCCTGGGGTCACCCCCGGCGGATGTTATCCGTTATCCTGCCCGATGAAGCCCGGACTTTCCTCACGGTACGACCTTTCGGCATGATACCGCGCGATTGCACCGTCCGGTTGCAGAGACATTATAACGCAGCCGTGCGGATTTGTCAATATGCGAAGGGAGGAAGAAAGGGCGGATGCCTGCGTGCGGCTGTGTGCATCAGTGCACGGACGCGTTACTTTCGGCAGAAGCGTGCGTGCGGCTGCGGAGGAAGTGGCGCGCCAGCAGCAGAAGTCCGGCGACCAGCAGGGCAGCAACAGCGGCGACAATGCCGAGCAGCGTCCAGTTTACGGCAGAGAGGCCGGTGATATCAAAATCGCCGGAATCGGCGTTCTGGAGGTGGGCAAAGATCTCGATCACGGCATATCCGAGTGCGAGGATACAGGCAGCCCCGGCACCGAGCAGGCAGGCAGCGGCGGGTTTTCCGAGGGCGACCGACGGCATACGGGTGGGAACGCGGCGCCGGAAATCGATGAGAGAGGAAAGATAGGCGGTGACAAGAAGGAGGATGAGCGTTTCAGGCACCATATAGGTGGCGTTGTATCCGAGCGAATACAGCAGGGCGGCATTGTCGGGGATAGAGAGTCCGGGCCAGACGGTCGCCCCCGCAATGACATGCAGGATGTAGCGGAGCAGACAGGCGAGCGCGGCGCCGCACAGGAGCGCAATGTCCTGCCGTGCAAAGAAACGCCGGAAGATTCCGCCAAGACCGAGAACCGCAAAGGCAAGAATGTAGTCCAGCAGAATGACGGCGATAATGGAGAGGGGCGTCGTGAAATAGGAGACCGAATTAAGACCGAGCAGGAGCTGAACACAGCCGTAAACGGCGGCGGTGGAAAGCCCCCAGAGCGTGCCGTGCCGATAGGCGATCAGGAGAATGGGGAACATGGAAGCGAGGGTGACCGAACCGCCGTAGGGCAGATCGAGCAGCTTGAAAAGGCTGAGCACGGTAGCCAGCGCGACCATAATGCTGCATTCGGAAAGGATGCGGACTCTTGTGTTCATACGGGAACACCTCCTGTGAAAGTAAAAAGTGCCACACGAACAAAATCCGTGCGGCATACTTCCAAAAATGAAGATAAGTACTCCCTACGACGGCATTATCCGTATCAGGTGAAAGGGTTCGGAAAGCATCCGTCTCAGCGAAATTCGCACCCCCGACTTGATTATTCAGTTCCCGTGGCCGGAAACATTGTAGCACACGACGGCGCAAATGTCAAGAGGTTTTGGGTCCGGCGTGCCGTAAAAGAGGAATGGACCCCACCGGCACAGCGTACGACGGAGGCTCTGTTGTCCGGAGTGCGGAGAAAAACAGGATATATGGATAGCCCCGTGCGTTTTGAAATGCGAAAAGCAGCGTTTTGCAAAACAGGGAATCGGTGCATGCACGGCAGAGGGGAACACAGGAAAGGAAGCGGGAACAGGAAGCAGGAAAAACGTGTACAAATCATGTATCAGAAAAACCCATCGGAGAAAACAGGACGCAGGAGGGAATGCATGCATGACCTGCAAGGACGGGAGACCCGGACTTTCCTCCGGAAAAATCTGTCACAGGACTTTCCTTCCGGCACAAGGGGTGATATAATATACCCGGGGAAAAATTGTATTCTGGGCAAAATTGTCGGCGACAATTTTTTATCCGGGGAGGAACGACGCCTCCGGCGCCCGACGGGCGCCCTGTGCGGTGGACGGCCGGCAAACATGTGCAGGAAAGCAAACATTGTTGCTTTGTGACAGAATAGCAGCAGTACACGCGCGCTAAGACGCGGGAGCCGACGGGCCCGGTCGCCGTACCGTTCCGCGCCGTGCGCGGCGTACGGGAAATTCCCGTAACCGGTGAATGTGTTACCAGAAAAGGTACCGCCCCACGCCGTGCGGCGTAGGGGAATCCGGCAGGTACCGTTCCGCGGCGGTAATCTGTGCAGAAGATGGCAGCGGTTGTGTTGCGCGGCATGCACAACGCAGGAACGCAGGAATGCAGGAACGCAGGAACGCAGGAACGCAAGAATGCAAGAATGCAAGAATGCAAGAATGGTGGACGCCTGCCGGACCGAAGCCGGCAGACGCGGCATCTTCCGGCGCCGGCGTGACCCGGCCGTGCAGGAACGGAGAAATGGCAAAGCGGCATACAGGAGGCGGATATGGGGATATGTTATATTGTAGGCGCGGGGACATGCGAGGAGGATTTCCGTCCGCAAGCGGGGGATCTTCTGATTGCGGCCGATGGCGGATATTTGCATTGCCTGCGGCGTGGACTTGTGCCGGATCTGCTGATCGGAGATTTTGATTCGCTGAACGCGGTGCCTGACCGTCTGCCCGACCGATGTCAGATGCTACGGTATCCGTCTGAGAAAAACGAGACGGATCTGGAGCTTTCGGTGCAGGAGGGCGAGCACCGCGGTTACCGCCGGTTTCTTTTGCTGGGTGCCCTTTCCGGCCCCCGTTTGGACCACACGGTAGCCGGGTTACAGCTTTTGTGCGGCTGCGCGGAGCGCGGTCTGACGGTGCTGATGAGCGGCGGAGGCCAGCGTGTCACCGCCATTCACAATACCGGGCGTAGCTTTCCTTCGGATTGTCGTGGCTATCTTTCGGTGTTTGCGTTTGGCGGCGCGGCCACCGGCGTGACGCTTTCTGGTGTCAAATACCGTCTGGAGGAGGCGACCCTGCAACCGGACATACCGCTCGGAGTCAGCAATGAGTTCCTGCCCGGACAGAGTGCCAGCGTGCGTGTGTCGCACGGAACCCTGCTGCTGGTCTGGCAGGACACCCGTCCGCTGTCGGAGCAGGAGATCTGATCCCCCGCCAGCGCGGACATGCATCGGCAAAGCCGAAAATTTTCCCCTGTATTCACCGGATGTCCCCGCCCTCGCGGTCATGCGATAGACGGACAGGCGGGCAGCGCGCGAGGACCGGAAAGAACAGCAACGGCATGCAGCATGCAATTTTGCAGCGAAAGCATATACCGTGTTTTGCATCCGGGGCTTTGTCCTGTCCATGCAAAATGGCAGACGCCGGGAAAGCAGGGAAGGACAGCCTGTGGCAGGAACAAACGGCCGGAATAAAACCGGAAAATACAGGAGAATCCAACCGGTGCACAACCGGGAAATACAACGGAGAAATATCGGAGAGATGCGGAACATGATACAGCATACAGAACAGACAGGAAGCGAAGGCGCGGTTCCCGTGCGGAAATACGAGGCGGTGATTTTTGATCTTGACGGTACCCTGCTGAATACGCTGGAGGATCTGACCGACAGTGTCAATGTGGCGCTTGCGTCGGTAGGGTGTGCGGCGCGCAGCATAGAGGAGGTGCGCCATTTTGTGGGGAACGGTGTGCGGCGCCTGATGGAACGCGCCTTACCGGGTGGGGCGGACGATCCTCGTTTTTCTGCCGCCTTTGCGGCCTTTGGCCGGGACTATGCCGTGCATTGCAACCGAAAGACACGCGCCTATCCCGGGATCCCCGAACTGCTGCGGGCATTGCGTGCGGCGGGGGTCCGGACGGCGGTCGTCTCCAATAAGACCGAGAGCGCAGTGCGTCGGCTGTGCGGGGTGTATTTCGACGGTCTTGTGGAGATCGCCGTCGGAGACGTCGCCGGCCGCGCGCGGAAGCCCGCGCCGGACGCGGTGCTGGCGGCATTGGATGCTCTCTCGCTTCCTGCCGCCCGTGCCGTGTATGTAGGGGACTCGGAGGTGGACGTCGAGACCGCCCGCCGTGCCGGGCTTCCCTGTATTTCGGTACTCTGGGGCTTCCGGGATGCCGATTGTCTGCGCGCGGCGGGTGCTTCGCAGATGGTCCGGGATGCGGAACAGCTGCGGAAATGTCTGCTGGGCTGATTTATAACTCGTAGGGCGTGTGTTCCGAAGCAGAGCGGTAAGGAGGGAGAGAGCTTCATGCAGGAGGAAATCTATGCTTTTGCGGACGAGGGCGAAAATGCACCACTCCGCCTTTCGATTGCAGGAATCTCACATTGTGACGGGAGCTACCGGATCCAGCGCACGGCATCGGCGATCTGCTGTGTGGAATATGTGCTTTCGGGGCGTGGCACGGTACATCTGGACGGGCGTGTGTTCTATCCGGAGGGAGGGGACACCTATTTTCTTGCTGCGGGTCATGACCATCTCTACTATTCGGATGCCGCGGAGCCGTGGGAGAAAATCTGGCTGAATTTTTCGGGCCCATTGGCCGCGGCGCTGACGTCGGTCTACGGGGTTGGAGAACGCTGTTGTTTTCCCGGCCTTTATACAGGGGATCTGCTCCGTTCGGTATTGCGGGTTGCCGCCGAGCACCGGGAAAAGCAGACCCTGGCGGTCACGCTTCTGCTGCATGAGATTTTTTTCCGGATGGGCAATGCTTCCGCAGTGCCGCCGGGCAATCCGACAGCAGCAGCATTGCGGGACTTCATGGATCTGCATTACACCGAGCCTCTGACGATGACAGATCTGTCCGAAGCGGTGGGAAAATCTGCGTCGCAGTGCAGTCGGCTCTTCCGTCGTGCCTATGGTCTCCCTCCCTATCGGTATCTTCTTGACCGCCGGATTGCGCTGGCCCGCAGCCTGCTGGAAAGCACGCGGATCCCGGTGGGGGAGATTGCACGACGTCTTTCGTTTTGCGACGAGTACTATTTTTCGAATCTTTTCAAAGAAAAGGTGGGGGTTTCTCCGGCCGCTTATCGTGCGGGGAGCCGCGGGGGAGAAATACACCGGGAAAATTTGCCGGAACCATAGTTGCAAATTCTGAAAAACATGCTATAATAATACAGTTATATAATCTAGTATTGTGGGAAACCGCCGCAGCAGATGACGGGCGGACGAGGAAAACGAGGTAGTACGTTGAAAAGAGAAGACCTGAGAAACATAGCGATCATCGCGCATGTAGACCATGGAAAGACCACCCTGGTGGACGGAATGCTGAAGCAAGGCGGCGCCTATCATGAGAACCAGGAGACCGAGGAGCGGGTTATGGACTCCAACGCACTGGAACGGGAGCGCGGCATCACCATACTGGCAAAGAACACCGCCGTACATTACAAAGGCGTGAAAATCAATATTATCGACACGCCCGGGCATGCGGATTTCAGCGGTGAGGTGGAGCGGATCCTGAAAATGGTGAACGGCGTGATTCTGCTGGTCGACGCGGCGGAGGGACCCATGCCGCAGACGCGGTGTGTGTTGCAGCGCGCGATGGAGATGCAGCACCGTATTATTGTGGTGATCAACAAGATTGACCGTCCGGATGCGCGGCTGGAAGAAGTGGAGGAGGAGATTCTCGAGCTGCTTCTGGATCTGAACGCAACCGACGACCAGCTGGACTCTCCGATGCTGTTCTGCTGTGGTCGGGCCGGGGTTGCATCGCTGTCTCCGTATGAGCCGGGGCAGGATCTGACACCGCTGTTTGAGACAATTCTTTCCTACATTCCGGCGCCGGAGGGGGATGAGGAGGGGCCTCTTCAGCTGCTGGTGTCCTCAATCGACTACAACGATTATGTAGGTCGCATCGGCATCGGCCGGGTCGAGCGCGGACGGATCCGTCAGAATCAGGATGTGATGATCGCAAACTATCATCCACCGGAGGCGCCGGCGCGGCGGACGCGGATTGTGTCGCTTTCGCAGTTTGACGGACTGAGCCGGCGGGCGGTAGAGAGCGCGACGGTGGGGGACATCGTCTGCTTTTCGGGGGCGGCCGATATCACGATCGGGGATACGCTGACGTCGCCGGACTGTGTGGAGCCGCTGGAATTTGTGCGGGTGTCCGAGCCGACCATGGAAATGACCTTCTCGGTCAATGACAGCCCGTTTGCGGGCCGTGAGGGGAAATATGTGACCTCGCGCCAGCTGCGGGACCGTCTGTACCGTGAAACACTGAAGGACGTATCGCTGCGCGTGGAGGACGGGGACACCACCGACTGCTTCCGGGTCTCCGGTCGCGGAGAAATGCATCTTTCGATCCTGATCGAGACGATGCGCCGGGAGGGATACGAGCTGTGCTGTTCCATGCCGCATGTACTGTTCCGCACGGTAAACGGGGTACAGGAGGAGCCGATCGAACGGGTATCGATTGATGTACCGGACGAATCGGTGGGCGCTGTGGTCCAGAAGCTGGGTGCCCGGCGTGGAGAGCTGCTGGAGATGGGCAAGGTGGGGAGTCGTACGCGGATCGAATACCGGATCCCGACGCGCTGCCTGTTCGGATACCGGAGCGAGTTTCTGACCGATACAAAGGGCGAGGGCGTGATGAACACGCTGTTTGAAGGGTACCAGCCGTACAAAGGCGACGTAACGACAAGATATACGGGTTCGCTGATTGCATCGGAGCAGGGGGAGGCGACATCGTTCGGCCTGTTCAATGCGCAGGAACGCGGGCGGATGTTCATCGGGGTGCAGACCCCGGTATATGAAGGGATGATCGTCGGGGAATGTCCGAAGATGGAAGATATCACGGTAAACGTGTGCAAGAAAAAGCACCTGACGGCGATCCGGTCGAAGGGAGCGGATGAGGCGCTGATCCTGACGCCGCCTGTGGTTCTTTCGCTGGAGGAAGCGATCGATTATATTGCCGAGGACGAGCTGATAGAGGTGACGCCGAAGTCGATCCGTCTTCGGAAGAAAATACTGGATACGCCGACACGTCTGAAAGCGCAGGCGGCAGCCCGGCGCGGCTGAGAGAGACGGCACCGGCAGAGAGAGGCCGGAGAAAGGGAACGTACAGATGAAGCTGAAGGAGCGGAGGATCGGGCTGAACGATTTTCTGGTGGTGATCCGGAAATTTTATTTTCTGATCATTGCGGGGGCGCTGGTGCTGGGCGGAGCGGGGTGGCTGACGGCGTCCCGCAGCGTGGAAGAGAACTATACGGCGAGCTCGATGGTGTATGTGCAGACGGTGAGTACGGATATGGACATCGGGACAAGCTCTACGGAGACGGCGCTGGCCCGCGCATTGGCGGCCAGCTGCGTGACCGTGATGAAGAACGATGCACTGGTGAAGAATGTGCGCCGGTATTTTGCGGAGCGGCGTGAGGATTCCCCGGAGGAGAACTGGGAGGATCTGTCGGTATACAGCGACAGTGCGCTGCTGGGAATGATCAGCGCGTACAACGAAGCCAACCGGCAGGACATCCTGATCACCGTGACAGCGCCGACGCCGTCGCTGGCGGCGCATCTTGCAAACGCGGTGGCGGGTGAGCTGGAGGTGTCGGTGGTGGACGTGATCGGGAACTGCATGATCCTGCCGGTATCGGCGGCCGGAACGGCGACACGCAATCGTGTGGATGCGCGTCGTTCGACGGCGCTGACCGGTGCATTGCTGGGCGCGGTTCTCGTCTATGTGATTCTGGTCGCCATCCGTCTGTGTGACCGTACGCTGCGCCGGGGCGAGGAAGCGGAGGATTACGCGGCCTGGCTGCCGCTGCTGGGTACGGTTCCGAATGAGAGAGAGGGGGAGGAGGCATAATGCTGCATCTTCTGAAAAAGGCGCCGGCAATGCCGGCACTGCTGCTGTCCAGCGACAGTCCGAAGCTCCGGGAAGCCTACAACCGGATCCGTACGAATCTGGATGCGCGTCTGCGCGGAATTGCATGTCCCGTGGTCGGGGTCAGCTCTCCCGGCGAAGGAGAGGGTGCGGCGGCCTGCTGTGAAAATCTGGCGGTCTCGTTTGCGCGGCTGGGACGGCGCGTGCTCCTGATCGATGCGGACCTGCGTGCGGAGGTACCGCCGGCATTGCTGAGCCGTCCGGAGGGGGGGCTGTGCGAGCGACTTGCAGGCGAGCAGGTTTTGCCGTTGTCGGTAGAAGTGTGCGATACACTTTGGATTTTGCCACGCGGCCATGCCGAAGGCAATCCGACCGATCTGTTGGGAGGCCCTGCCTTTTTGCAGGTACTTCGTTCGCTGGCGGAAGGGTATGATATGATGTTTGTGAGTCTGCCGTCGGTGAACGGATATGCGGATGCATGTGCGGCTTCTTCGGCGATGAGCGGCATGGTGCTGGCGGTGGCGGCGGGATACACGGACCGGCGCAGAGCGGCGGACGCATTGAATGCCCTGTACAATGTGCGTGCGACCTTGCTGGGGACGGTTGCGGTGGACCGGTGAGAGGCGTATAGTAGGAAAGGGGATCTGCCACATGGAAAGACGTTCCTACCGGAATCCGGTCATCCCCGGCTTTCATCCGGACCCGTCGATCTGCCGTGTGGGGGAGGATTACTATGTAGTGACCTCCTCCTTTGAATATTTTCCCGGCGTACCGATCTTTCACAGCCGGGATCTTACGCACTGGGAGTGCATCGGGAACTGTCTGACCCGCCCATCCCAGTTATCGCTAGCAGGATGTTCGCCATCGAAGGGGATCTACGCGCCGACGCTCCGGTATCACGACGGATGGTACTTCATGACCACGACGAATGTAAGCGGCGGCGGCAATTTTATTGTATACAGCCGGGATCCGCGAGGGGAATGGTCGGATCCTGTGTGGATTGACCAGGGCGGCATCGACCCGTCACTGTTTTTTGACAACGATGGCAAGGTCTATTTTTCGAGTGCATGCGGAGACGGGCAGGGCAGGAACTGTATTCTGACCTGCGAACTCGATCCGTTTTCCGGGCGGAAATACGGGGAGAGCCGTGTGATCAGTTATGGGTGTGGCGGCAGCTGGCCGGAGGGGCCGCATCTGTATCGGATCGGGAATCTGTATTATCTGATGCTGGCAGAAGGTGGTACCGAGTACGGACATAGGGAGACGATGCAGCGCGCATTGCATCCGTACGGCCCGTACGAGCCCTGCCCATACAACCCGATTCTGACGCAGTGCGGGGATATGCGCGGCCGTGTCTTTTGCACGGGGCACGCAGACATGACCGAGGACGGGAAGGGAAACTGGTGGGCCGTGTGTCTTGGAGTGCGCACCTGCGGAAGTGCAGCAGGATCGGTTTTTCTGCACAATCTGGGGCGGGAAACCTTTCTGGTGCCGGTGCGATGGACCGAGGACGGGTGGCCGATATGCGGAGAAGAGCGGAGAACCGATCTGTGTATGGAAGGCTTGCTGCCAGCGGCGCAGGAAGCGGGGTGCCTGAATTTTCGGGACGATTTTTCTGCCGGGACTTTTTCTCCGCGGTACAGTTGGCTGCGGAATCCGGAGAAGGAGAACTACCATCGCCTGCCTGCCGGGAAAACGCTGTATCTGCGGGGGACGGAGGTAACGCTGAACGAAGCGGCAAGCCCGACGTGGGTCGGGATCCGACAGCCGGAGTTTGTATGCACGGCGACGGTGCGTGTGCGGCTTGCGCCGCATGAGGACGGCGTACACGCAGGGCTGACGGCATATTATAACAACAGCTATCATTATGAAATATATCTGACGTACACGGCCGGGGAATACCGTGTGGAATTTGCACGGCATGTGCATGACCTGTACGTCGTGACAGCAGGGGCATCCATTGGGGCAGAGGAGGCGGAGCATATCCGCCTTCGGATAGAAACCGGGCGCAATGTCTACCGTTTTTCATACAGTACGGACGGAATGGTCTATACCGAATTGGGAAGTGGGATGACGGCGGGGCTGTGCACCGAGGGAACGGCAACCATGACCTATACGGGGACGTTCCTTTCTATGTATGCCGAGCACGGAAGCGCCTTCTTTTCGGACTATGAAGTCCTTGCGGATGTGTCAGAATAGGGAAGAGATTCCCGTTGGAAGCATGGAGAAGGGAACCCGTGTGGCACAGAACAGGAATACATAGCGATACAAAGGATCGGACAGTACAAAGGAATGCTATCAAGACCAGGGCCGGAACGGCAGGGAGGATGGAAGGTTGAAGATCGTAACACAGACGGATGTATTTGTGGAGCGGCTGGGTGAGGAGGAAGGCGTACGCGCCTTGTGTGAGGCAGGGTACGAGGGTCTGGATTTTTCTCTGTTTTCGACGGCGCGCAGCGCGTTTTCGGATGGGTACCGGGAAAGCGCGCGCCGTCTGCGTCATATCGCGGCCACGTACGGTGTGAGCTTTCGTCAGGCGCATGCACCGTTTCCCGTAATGAAGTGGGGGGATACGAGTGGATTCAATGAGGAACGCCGGAGCCAGGTATTGCGGGCCATGGAATATGCGGCACTGCTGGGCGTGCGTGCCATTGTTGTGCACCCCATTGCGGTAGGAGAATCCGAGCAGAAGCAGGAGGAAGTCAATCTGGCTTTTTATAACAGTCTGCTCCCGTACGCGGAGGAATACGGCATCCGTGTGGCATTGGAAAACATGTGGGGATGGAACGGAACGCGGATTGTACCGAACGTATGCAGTACGGGAGCCGCCTTTGCTGCGTATATGGAAAAACTGGATCCGCGCTGGTTTACGGCCTGTCTGGATCTTGGGCACGCGGGTCTTGTAGGAGATGATGCGGCATCCATGATCCGCGCGCTGGGGGGTAGGTACCTGACAGCACTGCACATTCACGACAACGACGGCATCCACGATACGCATACCATGCCGTATCAGGGCATTATGGATTGGGAGAGCATTTTTGTTGCCCTGCGTGAGATCGGATATACAGGCGATTTTACCTACGAAGCGGATAACTTTCTGACCCGGCTTCCGGAGGCGCTGTTGCGCCCCGCAGCACGTTACATGGTGGAAGCGGCGCGGTATATGCGGGAGAAGATTCTTGGAAAATGACGCCCGTGTGTTCTGATCGGAAGTAGAGGATCATGGCACGGGTTGCCCGGGGAACCGCGTGCAGGGGAATTTCCCGGACTGCGGTTATCCCCGAGGCATCCGTACCATAACGGCATAAAAACTGAAAAAAGCACTTGACAAGCAGGAAAGAGTATGCTATAATACGACTGTTCCGCGTAAAAGGGGCAAGAGGTCGATTTTGCGCGATACATAAGCGGGTGTGGCGGAATTGGCAGACGCGTAAGATTCAGGTTCTTATGGTCGCAAGGCTGTGCAGGTTCAAGTCCTGTCACCCGCACCAGGCTGAGCCTGGACGCAATCCGCGTTCCAAGCTCGGCTTTTTCTTTTGCCTTTTCGCTCGCGTTTACAGCCGGCATCTTTTTCAGTCCCTCTTTACATATCGAGTGTTCACAACGAATTCAGGTTGTGAGCACTTGTTTTTTATATCGAAGTAGTTACTTTCGTTCTTTCGTGTGTATCGGAGCAGGCTTTTCTGCTCTTTTTTATTTTATAATGGGAGATCATTGCAGCATAGCACGCAGGAGGGGTTGTACAGATTCCTGCCTTAGCGCGGAAAACGTCCGGCAGGCACGCGGTTCCCGGTAGGCGAAAGGAGTAAGCAATGCAAGGGGATGCGGTCTCAATCGGTCAGTGTATGCCAGGGAAACGAGGATTTTTCTGCAAGCAACGGAAAATGCAGGAAAGGGGCGTTTTCTATACGCCTGCAAACAGAGGGGGCGTCCGATATGGCAGAGTACGTCATAAAAGGCAGAAAGAACAACAGGGTCAGCAGAAATTTGGCGCTGCATGTGCTGGAAATCATGCTTGCATGCAAGAAGAGTGAGGAGGAAAAAACATATTATAAGATGAAAAGCAAATGC
>CALWTT010000048.1 GCA_944384545.1 uncultured Clostridia bacterium
TCGGAGGCATCGCCCATCAGACCTTTGACCTCGGTCAGCTGGGCAGGCTCAACACCGTACTTCCCGAAAAACATATCCCGATCGTAGGGGACGGTGTCCGCGTTTCCGGCCAGCAAAACGGTGACGCTGGGGGAAATCAGCTGCAGAAGGTCCCGATCTCCCGACAGAATATAGGTATGAATATCTCCGGCATTCTCGCCCATGGCCGCAACGGTTCCGAGCAGATCGTCGGCCTCGTAGCCCGCGCGTTCCAGCCGGTGCAGACCCATAAGCTCCGCACAGCATTTGGCATCCTCGACCTGCATATGCAATTCTTCGGGCATGCCGTGCCGGTTGGCCTTGTAGGGCTCGTACAGGGTCCGGCGGAAGGTTGGTTCCCGCAGATCAAAGGCAATGGCGGCATAGGTGGGGCGGAGTTGTTGCAGTTCCCGGCTGATGACATGGATCAGTCCGTAAATGGCATTGGTGGGCTTTCCGTCTTTGGTGGAGAGCGAGCGTATGCCATAGAAGGCGCGATTCAGAATACTGTTGCCGTCGATGAGAAGCATAGTCTTCATGTTTTATTCTCCCGTTGCGCTGGTATCGGTTCCGGTGACGGGGGTATCCTTGTCCGCGTCCTCTCCGGAGGCAGGGAGATCGGTCGTCGGAGCAACAAGAAGATCGCGCTCCGTGTCGGTCCTGGTGTGGCCGAGAAGCAGTTCGGTCATCCGGCGCAGATGAGGCCTGTCCAGGGGGAGCAGCTGAAGCTGACGCGCCAATATATAAAGGAAGAAAGCGAAAATGACAAAATCGTCTATGCCGGAAAGCAGCAGGCTGCGGTTATAGACAAGACCGTAGATCAGTTGCGGAAGGGAGGCGGCGGCTGAGACCACGAGGGCAAATGACCCGATCAGGTAATGGAGAGCGGGACGCCCGCGCCCCAGAATATTCCGGCACTCGGAGAGTGTCCAGCAGGCGAGAACCAGCATGGCAAACAGGCGGAGGAGCTTGATCGGATAATTCATTTCCTCGGTTTTGTCGAAATAGAGCAGCATGGCGGAAAAGAGCGTATAGAAAACCGGCGCCATAGCGGTGAAAGCGCGCAGACGCGGCGCACGATTGCTGAGGATAAGAATGAGATAGAGCAGAGCGCCGAGCGCGGACAGTGCAACAAGCAGAGTAAAGGTCTTGGTATATGCATCGGAGAGGGAAGCGAGGTGGAAGAAGGCGTCCGTCGCCGAGACCACAAAGGAGACGGCAAGAAACGCAGCGGAAAAAAAGACGGTCAGATTTCCGGAGACGGGAGCCGCTTGCCACTGGGAACGAAGGGCAAGGGTGAGGAGGAGGAAGAGCAGAAAAGAGCAGAGGAAGAAAATAAAGAGTGCCTGCGGCAGGGGAGAATCGGGCAGGAAATAGCCGGTATCGGGACGGAAATCGCGCAGGAGCGCGATGCTGTATAGGACCACGGCAACCAAAGAGAGCAAAGGCGCAGAGAGGAGGGCGGTATGCAGGAGCAGTTTTTCGCGGTTTGGCATGGGACACCTCATTTCCGGCGGGCAGAGTATGCCGGGGGAGAGAAAAAAAGAACCCGTCGATGCGGATAGTGTAGCACAAGAATGTTAACAAAATGTATACAGAACCGGTACGGGGAAAAAAGAAGGGACAGAGCGCGCGCGAAATAGAGGACGCGTGGAGAAAATTGTGCAATATATACAAAAACGATAAAGAAAACACTGGAAAAATTCTACGTAAAAAATGCAAAAAAAAGATTATTTTTCTTGCAAAGGAAGGAAAAATCCTGTATAATGAGAAGGCTTGATATGCGATGAAGCGAGAGGTTGCCGCGAAAGCGGGGAATTTTCGTGGAGTATGTCCGATCAACCGGGCGACAGCAAGACGATCTGGCTCCTGAAAGCGGGGCGAGAACCGTGCTACCCCTCCGGGCCTTATCTGTGCGGCAGATAGAAACCCGGTTTTCGTTAGGGCGAACAAGAAACGCCCGGCACGGCGTGAAGTAAAAAGCTGGCCCCACCAAGCAAAAGCGGAAAAGGAGGCAAAGAAAATGGCAGGAAAAGAAAAGATCAGAGTGCGACTGAAAAGCTTCGACCACACCCTCGTCGACGCCGCAGCGGAGAAGGTAGTGGAGATCGCGAAGAGGAACGGGAGCACGGTGTCGGGACCGATACCGCTGCCGACCGAGAAGGAAATCGTGACGATTCTGCGCGCGGTGCACAAATACAAAGACAGCCGCGAACAGTTTGAAACGAGAACGCACAAGAGACTGATCGACATCCTGAACCCAACCCAGAAGACCATCGAGGCTCTGATGAGCATCGAGCTTCCCGCGGGGATCCAGATCGAGATCAAGGCCTGACCGGGCCCCTCACGGTCAAGTTGACGTCACCGTCTCCGCAGGGAGACGATAATCCAAAGCGTCAACCAATAACCATCAGGAGGAAACGATGAAAAAGGGAATGATCGGTAAGAAAATCGGCATGACGCAAATTTTTGACGAAAAGGGAAATGTGATTCCCGTTACGGTGATTGCGGCAGGCCCCTGTACGGTAGCGCAGAAGAAGACGGTGGAAAGTGACGGATACGATTCTGTGCAGCTGGCGTACGGCGATGTGAAAGAAAAGAAAGTGAACAAAGCGCAGCAGGGACACTTCAAGCGCGCAGGCATTGCGGCGCGGAAGTACCTGAAGGAATTCCGTCTGGACGACTGCACCAGTGTGCATGTGGGCGATGTTATATCGGTCGAAACCTTCGCCGCCGGCGAAAAAGTCGACATAACAGGTATAACCAAGGGCCGTGGCTACACGGGAGCGGTAAAGAGATGGAATCATCACACCCTGTGCTCGACGCACGGCGTGGGGCCGATCCACCGTCAGGTGGGTTCGATGGGTGCGAACTCGACGCCGTCGCGCGTATATAAGAACAAGAAGATGGCGGGCCAGTACGGAAACGAACAGGTGACGGTGCTGAACCTGTCGGTGGTGAAGATCGATGCGGACAAGAACCTGCTTGCCGTAAAGGGAGCGGTACCCGGAGCGAAGGGCGGAATCGTGTTTATCCGCGATTCTGTGAAAGCGTAAGGGAAGGAGGAAAAGAAGATGCCGAATATAAAAGTAGTGGATATGGCAGGCAAGGAAGTAGGAACGATGGAACTGTCCGAGACGGTTTTCGGCGCCGACGTGAACAGCGCCGTCCTCCATGCCGCCGTGAAAGCATACCTGAGCAACCAGAGACAGGGTACGCAGTCGACGCTGACGCGCACCGAGGTGTCCGGCGGCGGCAAGAAGCCCTGGAAGCAGAAGGGAACCGGCCGTGCAAGACAGGGATCGACCCGCGCCCCGCAGTGGACGCACGGCGGAGTGGCGCTGGGGCCGAAGCCGCGGAGCTACCGCGTGAAGATGAACAAGAAGGAAAAGAGAGCGGCGTTGCTGGGGGCGTTCTCGTCGAAGGTGGCAGAGAACGAGATGATCGTGGTGGACAGCATCGCGGCAACCGAGTACAAGACCAAGACGATGCTCGCCATGCTGACTGCCCTGGGTGCAGCAAAGAAAGCCCTTGTGGTGCTGCCTGCGGCAGATCCGATGGTGATCAAGAGCTGCGCGAACATTCCGGGCGTACGGACAGCTGTATACAATACGCTGAACGTCTATGACGTGCTGAACTGCGATACGTTCATCGTAGCGCGCGGGGCAGTGGAAAAAATCGAGGAGGTCTATGCGAAATGATGAAGACTGTAGAGAACATTATCATCAAGCCGATCATCACGGAAAGAAGCATGGACGGCGTAGCGAACAAGCGGTACACGTTCCGCGTGGACGGAAAGGCAACCAAGCCGGAGATCGCGCGTGCGGTGGAAACGATGTTCGATGTAAAAGTTGCGAAGGTGAACACGCTCAACGTAAAGAAGAAGGCGACACGCTACGGCGTGCACACCGGCTTCAAGAGCGCGTGGAAGAAGGCGATCGTCACGCTGACATCGGATTCGAAGACGATCCCGTTCTTTGACAGCATGAACTGAGCGGATGGGAGGAAAAAAGAATGGCAACGATGAAATACAAACCGACGACCCCGTCCCGTCGTCATATGATCACTCCCTCGTTCAGTGAGGTAACGAAGGATACGCCGGAGAAGTCGCTGATCACGGTGAAGAAGAAGCACGCCGGACGGAACAGCTACGGGAAAATCACGGTGCGTCACCGCGGCGGCGGGAACCGTCAGAAGTACAGAATCATCGATTTCAAGCGGCAGGACAGTGCACCGGCAACGGTTGTGGGTGTGGAATACGACCCGAACCGCACGGCCTATATCGCGCTGCTGGAAACCGAGGCAGGCAAGAAGAGTTACGTGATCGCGCCGGCGGGTGTGACCGACGGGGATGTGCTGTACGCGGGAGCGGATGCGGACATCAAGCCGGGCAACACGCTGCCGATTGCGAATATACCGGTCGGTACGTTTATTCACAATATCGAACTGTATCCCGGGAAGGGCGCACAGCTGGTGCGTTCTGCGGGAGCGGCGGCCCAGCTGATGGCGAAGGAAAACGGAACGGCGCAGGTGCGTCTGCCGTCGGGCGAGGTGCGCATCATCCGCCAGGATTGCGTGGCGACGATCGGCCAGGTCGGGAACATCGAGCACGATACGATCAAGATCGGAAAAGCAGGGAAGACGCGTCATAAGGGCATCCGTCCGACCGTCCGCGGTTCGGTTATGAACCCGTGCGATCACCCGCACGGCGGTGGTGAAGGGCGTGCTCCGATCGGGCGACCGGGCCCGGTAACGCCGTGGGGCAAGCCGGCTCTGGGGTATAAGACGCGGAACAAGAAGGCCAGAACCGATAAGTTTATCGTGAAGCGCAGAAACAGCAAGTGACGGCGCAGGATCTGAGAAGGAGAAACGAATATGAGCAGAAGCTTGAAAAAGGCACCCTATGTGGAGAAGAAGCTGTATGACAGAATCGTCGCCATGAACGAGAAGGGTGAAAAGAAGGTCATGAAGACCTGGTCCCGCGCCTCCACCATATTTCCGGAATTTGTCGGACACACGATCGCGGTGCACGACGGCCGCAAGCATGTGCCGGTATATGTGATTGAGGACATGGTAGGGCATAAGCTGGGCGAGTTTGCCCCCACGCGCACCTTCAAGGGCCACGCCGGGTCGAAGACGTCGAACAACGGTAAATAAGGAAAGAGGAGGCAAAGCCTGACAATGGAAGCAAAGGCATATCTCAAATATGTGAGAATCTCTCCTCGTAAGGTCAAGATCGTTCTGGACCTGATCCGGGGTAAAGATACGGACACCGCGATGGCGATCCTGAAGAACACGCCGAAGGCGGCATCGGAATATCTGATCAAACTGCTGAAGAGTGCGGTATCGAATGCGGAGCACAATTTCCAGATGGACGCATCGAACCTGTATGTATCGGAGTGCTTTGTGTGCCCGGGGCCGACACTGAAAAGAGTGCAGCCGCGCGCGCAGGGCAGAGCATTCAGCATACTGAAGCGTACGAGTCATGTAACGCTGGCGGTGCGTGAGAAGAATTCGGGAAGGGAGGCCGTGTAATCATGGGTCAGAAAGTGAATCCGCGCGGACTGCGTGTCGGCGTGATCAACGGATGGGATTCGAGATGGTTTGTGCCGGATGAGAAATTCGGGGACACCCTGGTATCGGATTACAACATCAGAAAATATCTGAAAGAGAAGCTGCAGGCGGCCGGCGTCCCGAAGATTGAGATCGAGCGCGACAATGTGCGTGTACGTGTATTCATCCACTGCGCGAAGCCGGGCATGGTGATCGGCCGTGGCGGCACGGAAATCGAGAAGCTGCGCGTGGAGCTGGAAAAGATGGTGGGACGTCCGGTTGCGGTGAATGTGGTAGAGATCAAGACGCCGGACCTGAATGCGCAGCTGGTGGCGGAGAGCATCTGTGCCCAGCTGGAAAAGCGCACATCCTTCCGCCGCGCGATGAAGCTGGCGATCGGCCGTACGATGCGCCTTGGTGCCAAGGGGATCAAGGTTTCCTGCGGCGGCCGTCTTGGCGGCGCGGAAATTGCGCGCACCGAGCATTATCATGAGGGAACGATTCCGCTGCAGACCCTGCGTGCGGATATCGATTACGGTTTTTATGAAGCGCGTACGACATACGGCAAGATCGGCGTGAAGGTATGGATCTACAAGGGCGAGGTGCTGAACGACAGCAACGCGCCGCGCGTGGACAGAGAGCGTCCGGAGCGCCGTCAGCGCCGTCCGGGCGGAGAGCGCCGTCCGGGTGGAGGAGACCGCCGCGCCTACGGAGACCGTCGTCCTGGCGGAGAGCGCCGTGACGGGAACCGCGACCATCGGTTCGGTGGCCGTGAGAAGGCAGAGGGAGGTAACAAGTAATGTTGATGCCGAAGAGAGTAAAATACCGCCGTCAACAGCGCGGTAGAATGAAGGGGAAGGCAACCCGCGGCAACACCATCACGAACGGTTCGTTCGGGCTTGTAGCCCTGGAGCCGGCATGGATCAAGAGCAACCAGATCGAGGCTGCGCGTATTGCGATGACGCGGTACACGAAGCGTGGCGGTCAGGTCTGGATCAAGATATTCCCGGACAAACCGGTGACCGAGAAGCCTGCGGAGACCCGAATGGGATCCGGTAAGGGCTCGCCGGAGTACTGGGTAGCGGTAGTAAAGCCGGGCCGCGTGATGTTCGAGATGGACGGGATCGCGGAAGAGGATGCCAGAGAAGCAATGCGTCTTGCAAGCCATAAGCTGCCGGTGAAGTGCAAGTTTATGACAAAGGCCGAGTGCGAGAACAGTGGAGTGGAGGAATAAGCCGTGATTGCAAAAGAACTCAGAGAGCTTTCTCCGGAAGAGCTGGACAGCAAGCTGAAGGAGTTGAGACGCGAACTTTTTAATCTCCGTTTCCAGCACGCCATCAATCAGCTGGACAACCCGCACAAGATAACGGAAGTCAAGCATGACATTGCGCGCGTAATGACGGTTCTTCGCGAGAAGAACGCATAAGGGGGAAAGACCATGACAGAAGAAACGAGAGGCCTGAGGAAAGTGCGGGTGGGCCGCGTGGTGAGCAACAAGATGGATAAGACGATCGTGGTAGCGGTCGAGGACAACGTGCGGCACCCGAAATACGGAAAGATCATGAAACGGACGTTGAAGCTGTACGCGCAGGACGAGGAGAACCAGTGCAGCATCGGAGACAAGGTGAGCGTGATGGAAACGCGTCCGCTGTCGCGAATGAAGAGATGGCGCCTTGTGGAGATCGTAGAGAAGGCCCAATAACAGTAGGCAGGTCAAAAAGCTTGCCGAAGAAGGAGGAACACAGAAGTGATTCAGCAACAGACATTAATGAAAGTGGCGGATAACACGGGCGCCAAAGAGCTGATGTGTATCCGCGTACTGGGCGGATCCGGACGGCGCTACGCGAACATCGGCGACATTGTGGTGGCTGCGGTGAAGAAGGCGGCGCCGGGCGGCGTTGTGAAGAAGGGCTCGGTCGTGAAGGCGGTGGTTGTGCGTTCGGTCAAGGGCCTGCGCCGTGCGGACGGATCCTATATCCGGTTTGACGAGAATGCGGCCGTGATCATCAAGGACGACAAGACGCCGACGGGGACCCGTATTTTCGGGCCGGTGGCGCGGGAGCTGCGTGACCATGACTTTACGAAGATCATGTCACTGGCGCCGGAAGTGCTGTAAGGAGGACGCCGCGAAATGAAGACGCTGCATGTAAAGACAGGCGATACCGTGATTGTGATCTCCGGAGATGACCGGAAGGTAAAGGACGAGAACGGTAAGAAGACAAAAGAGAACACCATCTCGAAGGTAACAGCCGTATCCCCCGAGGAGGGCAAGGTGATTGTAGAGAAGGTGAACGTGGTATCGAAGCACACAAAGGCGCGCCGTGCCGGTGAGGCGGGCGGCATTGTGAAGGTAGAGGGCGCGATATACGCGTCGAAGGTGCAGCTGGTCTGCACGAACAAGAGCTGCGAGAAATACAACAAGGCGATCCGCGCGAAAGCGGCGTACAAGGACGGCAAGGATGGGAAGAAGATCAAGATCCGTGTGTGTCCGAAGTGCGGCAAGGAAATATGAGGGAGGTAACCGCAGATGTCAAGACTGAGTGAACTGTACAAGAACGAGGTTGCCCCCGCCCTGATGGCAAAATTCAATTACAAGAGCCCGATGCAGATTCCGAAGTTGGATAAGATCGTGATCAACGTAGGCGCGGGCGATGCGAAGGAGAACGGCAAGGTCATCGACGAGGTGATCGACGAGCTGACCCTGATCTCGGGTCAGAAGGCGGTACCGACCTATGCAAAGAAGTCGGTGGCGAACTTCAAGCTGAGAGCAGGTATGAAGATCGGCGCAAAGGTAACCCTGCGCGGGGAACGGATGTACGAATTCATGGACCGTCTGTTCAGCTTTGCCCTGCCGCGGGTGCGCGACTTCAAGGGGATCAATCCGAACGCCTTTGACGGACGCGGGAACTACTCGCTGGGCCTGAAGGAGCAGTTGATCTTTCCGGAGATCGAGTACGACAAGGTAGAGAAGATCCGTGGGATGGATATTGTGTTTGTCACGACGGCGGTGAACGACGAGGAAGCGCGGGAACTGCTGGCGCGGATGGGCGCACCGTTTTCCAAATAACGAGGGGGAAAGAAGAGAAAGATGGCAAAGAAGTCGATGATTCTGAAGCAGCAGGCAGAGCCGAAGTTTTCGACCCGTGCCTACAATCGCTGCAAGATCTGCGGACGGCCGCATGCCTACATGCGTAAATATGGTATCTGCCGTATCTGCTTCCGCAACAGCGCATACAAAGGCGAGATTCCGGGCGTACGGAAGGCGTCCTGGTAATCTGGCGAGAAGAATTCTCTAGCTGCCGGCAGGAAAGTGCAGGGAGCACTTTTACCACCGTCAGAGCGGCCGCGGAAGCGGCAGCAAGCATGGAAAGAACTTGCATACAGAGGAGGATAACGAACATGCAAATATCAGATGTAATTGCGGATATGCTGACCCGTATCCGGAACGCCAACGACGCAAAGCACGCGGTAGTGGATGTGCCGGCGTCGAACATCAAGAAGGCGATTGCGGACATATTGGTAGCAGAAGGATATATCAAGAGCTATCAGATCGTGGAAGATGGGAAGCAGGGGATCATCCGGATCACGCTGAAATACGCGCCGGGGAAGCAGAAGGTGATTCACGGACTGCGCCGGGTATCGAAGCCGGGATTGCGGATCTACACCAATTGCGAGGATATGCCGAAGGTAATGAATGGTCTGGGGATTGCGATTGTATCCACATCGAAGGGAATCATGACCGACAAGAGTGCACGTGCAGCCAATGTAGGCGGCGAAGTGCTGGCATTTGTGTGGTAAGGGAATAGGAGGGAAAAGAGATGTCAAGAATCGGAAGAGCTCCTATTGCGGTTCCGGCGAATGTGACGGTGACGGTAGATGCGGAAAATCTGGTGACGGTAAAGGGCCCGCTGGGAACCCTGACGCGCCGTTTTGTTCCCGCGATGCACATCGCGCAGACCGAAAAGGGAATCGAAGTCAGCCGTCCGGACGACGAGGCAAAGAATCGCGCGTTGCACGGTCTGACCCGTACGCTGGTACACAACATGGTGGTGGGCGTAACGACAGGCTATGCGAAGACGTTGCAGATCAACGGTGTAGGCTACCGTGCGGAGAAGCAGGGCAAGCGTCTGGTGCTGTCGCTGGGATATTCACACCCGGTCTACTTTGAAGAAGGGGATGGCATCAGCTTTGAGCTGCCGGACAACACGACCATTGTAGTCAAGGGAATGGACAAACAGGCGGTAGGTCAGACAGCAGCAAAGATCCGTGCGAAGAGACCGCCGGAGCCCTATCTGGGCAAAGGAATCAAATATGCGGATGAAAAGATCCGCCGCAAGGCCGGAAAGACCGGTAAGTAAGGGAAAGGAGTGCGCGAACATGATAAAGAGAGTAGATAGCAATGCCCAGCGTCTGAAAAGGCACAAGAGAGTCAGAGCGAAGATCTCCGGCACTCCCGAGAAGCCGCGTCTTGTGGTATACCGTTCGAATGCGCATATCAGTGCGCAGGTGATCGATGACGTAGCGGGAGTCACGCTGTGCGCGGCATCGACGCAGGAAAAGGGATTTGAAGGGAACGGATCGAATAAAGAGGCGGCCCGGAAGGTGGGGCAGGAAATTGCCCGTCGTGCAACGGCCAAAGGAATTGAGACGGTCGTGTTTGACCGGGGCGGATATGTATATCACGGACGTGTATCGGAGCTGGCAGAAGGAGCGCGCGAGGGCGGGCTGAAATTCTGAGCTTCGGTTTGTACACGGTTTCAAATGTGTATTTGAAATACGAAGGAGAAGACCACATGATAAAGAATTTTGATCCTGCAACGCTGGATCTGCAGGAGAAGCTGGTATCGCTGAACCGCGTATGTAAGACGGTAAAAGGCGGTCGAATCGCACGATTTGCGGCGATCATGGTAGTAGGAGACGGCAACGGTCATGTCGGATATGGTCTTGGGAAAGCGGCGGAAGTACCGGATGCAATCCGCAAGGGCATTGAAGATGCGAAGAAGAACATGATCGAGGTATCGCTGAAAGGGACGACGATCCCGCACCAGGTACTTTCGGAGTACGGAGCAGGTAAGGTGCTGCTGAAGCCGGCAGCCCCCGGTACCGGAATCATCGCGGGCCGTACGGTACGTGCGGTTCTGGAGCTGGCAGGTGTGAAGAACATCCGTGCGAAGAGTCTGCGTTCGAATAACCCTGTGAATGTAGTGAAAGCGACATTTGAAGGTCTGCGTTCGCTGCGTACGGCGGAGCAGGTAGCGAGCATCCGCGGCATCGGCGTGGACGCCGTGAAGGGGTAAGGAGGAAGCAGCATGGAGAAGGTAAAAGTTGTATTGACGCGTAGTCTGATCGGAGCGACGCCGAAGCAGAAGGCCAATGCGGCGTCGCTGGGCCTGCGCAAAATCGGGAGCTCGGTGATTCATGCGAACGACGCGGTACTGGCGGGCAAGCTGAAAGTAATCGGCCATCTGGTGCGTGTTGAGTCGGTGTGACGGAAGACATAAAGTAAGGAGGAAAATTCAGATGAAACTCCATGAACTGTCGCCGGCGGAGGGATCAAACAAGAAGAGCTTCCGCAAGGGCAGAGGAACGGGTTCTGGAAACGGCAAGACGGCCGGAAAGGGCCACAAAGGCCAGAACGCGAGATCGGGAGGCGGTGTGCGCCCTGGATTTGAAGGGGGACAGCTTCCGCTGTACAGACGTCTTCCGAAGCGAGGATTTCACAACCGTTTCGGGAAAGAGTACGCGATTGTGAATGTAGAGAGCCTGAATCAGTTTGAGGACGGTGCGGTAGTGGATACGGCGGCGCTGATGGCGCAGGGTCTTGTCCGCGCGGAGCATGACGGCGTCAAGGTTCTGGGCAGAGGTGAGATCACAAAGAAGCTCACCGTGAAAGCAGCAGTCTTTTCAGAAACCGCTCAGGAAAAGATAGCGGCCGCAGGTGGAAAGACTGAGGTGGTATAAATGATTCAGACACTGAAAAGCGCATTCCAGACCTTTGGAAATGCATGGAAAGTACCGGAACTCAGAACGAAGCTGCTTTTCGTTTTCCTGATTCTCGTATTGTACCGCATAGGCGCTGTCATGCCGGTTCCGTTTGTGAATTCGGCGATGATGAATGTGTATCTGGAAACGATGGGCAGCGGATCGATATTCACGTATCTGAACATTCTGTCGGGAAGTGCGTTCGGGAATGCGACACTGTTCGCATTGTCGGTATCGCCGTACATCACGGCATCGATCGTGGTACAGCTTCTGGACGTGGCGTTCCCGCGCTGGTTCGGAGGACGTGAGGGCCGGAATGCAGAACCGGAGAGCAAGCGCAAAAAAATGACATTCTGGACACGTATCTTCACGGTCATACTCGCGGTTCTGACGAGCTTCGGTTACTATATGATCATGAAGAACAACGGGATTCTGACCTCGGACGGCGAGACTCCGCTGGGTGCGTGCGTGATTATCGTATGTTACTGCACGGGTGCGGCGCTGATCATGTGGCTGGCAGAAAAGATTGAAGAGCGTGGGATCGGGAACGGCATATCGATGATTCTTCTTGCGAACATTCTGTCCAGTGTGGGCGGAATTGTCAGCAACTTCATCTACATGATCCAGAGCGGATTTGCATCGGGCGTATGGAATGGCGTTCTGAACATCGGGCTGGCGATTCTGTCGGTTGCCATTACGCTTGCGATCATCATGCTCATGATCTATGTGACCGGATCGGAGCGTCGGATCCCGGTGAAATATGCCAAGCGCGTGGTGGGGCGGAAAATGTACGGTGGCCAGACCTCGCATCTGCCGCTGAAGGTGAATATGTCGGGCGTAATGCCGGTCATTTTTGCCAGCTCTATTGTCGCATTGCCGTCAACAGTTCTGGGATTCATATACGGAGCTACGGTGCCGGAAGGATTCTGGGATGTGGTGGTACGGATGTTCAATCCGAACAGCGATCTGTGGTATGTGTATACCATTCTCCTGTTTGTACTGATTGTGGTGTTTTCCTACTTCTATACGACGATCAGTTTTGATCCGGATGAGGTGGCCAACAATCTGCAGCGGCAGGGCGGTCAGATCCCCGGCATCCGTCAGGGCTCGCCCACGGCGGACTATATCCGGAGGATCCTGCGCAAGATCACGCTGATGGGCGCACTGTTCCTTTCGTTTATTTCGATTTTCCCGATTCTGGTCAGCTGGATTATCTCGCTGTTCGGCATCACCTTTGCAAGCATTGCCTTCGGCGGCACCTCGCTCCTGATTGTGGTGGGCGTGATTCAGGAAACGGCGCGGGAAATTGAAGCGCAGCTGACGATGCGGAATTACAAAGGCTTTCTGAAATGAAAACGGAGAAAAGCATGAAGATCATATTTCTGGGAGCCCCCGGAGCGGGGAAGGGAACGCAGGCAGAAATCCTGTCGGAGCGACTCGGGATACCGACGATCTCGACGGGAGCGATCATACGGGAAGCAATCCGTACGGGAACCGAGATGGGTAAGGCCGCGAAGAAATACACCGAGGCGGGCGAACTGGTACCGGACACGGTGGTGATCGGAATCATCCGCGAGCGTCTTGCACAGCCGGATTGCGAGAAGGGCTTTATTCTGGACGGCTTTCCCCGTACGGTACCGCAGGCCGAAGCACTGGACAGCATGGGCGTGGTCCCGGACCTGGTGATCAGCCTGGAGGTGTCCGACGCGGCAATTGTGGAACGGATGAGCGGGCGGCGTGTATGCGAGAAATGCGGCGCCTCCTACCATGTCAAATATAAGCCCTCCGGAAAAGGCGAGATCTGCGAGAAATGCGGTGCGGCGCTGACGGTGCGACGCGACGATGCGCCGGAGGTGGTACAGAGCCGCCTGGCGGTCTATCACGAAACGACGGAACCGCTGAAAGAATTCTATGCCCGGAAGGGTCTGCTGCGCACCGTAGAAGGCCAGGAGAAGCTGGAGGACACAACGGCGCGCACGCTGGCGGTGCTGGAGGGGTGAGGGAATGATTTCTCTCAAGAATCCGGAGCAGCTGCAGCGGATGCGGGACGCGGGTCGTATCACGGCAGAGGTGCTGTGTTATGCCGAACAGATTCTGCATGCGGGAATGAGCACATTGGAACTGGATCGGCATATACATCATTATCTGACGCAGCAGCATGCGACCCCGACCTTCCTGGGCTATGGTGGCTTTCCCGGAAGCGCATGCATCAGCATCAACGATGAGGTGATACACGGGATACCGTCGTCTACCCGAGTGATACGGGAGGGAGATCTGGTCAAGATCGATGTAGGGGCCTGTTACCGGGGATACAACGGGGACAGCGCACGTACATTCGGTGTGGGCCGGATCACAGAAGAGGCACAGCATCTGATCGATGTGACGCGGGAAAGCTTTGATCGAGCGATGGCGGTCGCGCTGAGCGGGAATCGCGTAGGTGATATCGGCCATGCCGTGGAGGAACATGTAAAAGCCGCAGGGTATACGGTAGTGCGGCAATACGTGGGGCACGGAGTGGGAGCCGAGCTGCATGAGGAGCCCGAGATACCGAATTACGGGACGCCCGGACGTGGTGCCCGGTTACTGCCGGGGATGACAATCGCGGTGGAACCGATGGTGAATGTGGGAAGACCGGAGGTCCGTGTATTATCGAACGGATGGACGGTAGTCACGCAGGACGGCTCGCTCTCTGCGCATTATGAGAACTCGATCGTCATTACGGAAAACGGACCGGAAATCCTGACGAAGGTATAGAGGTAAGGGGGGATTATTCTGTCGAAGGATGACGTGATGGAATTTGAAGGCGTGGTGGTAGAAACGCTCCCGAACGCCGTATTTAAGGTAAAGCTCCCGAACGGGCACATTGTGACGGCGCACATCTCGGGGAAGCTACGCATGAATTATATCCGGATACTGCCTGGGGACACGGTGACGGTGGAGGTATCGGTATACGATCTGACCAAAGGCCGTATCACGTGGCGGAAGAAGTAACGAAATAGCATGAAAGGAACGGTAAGCACATGAAAGTCAGACCTTCCGTAAAAAAGATTTGTGAGAAGTGCAAGATCATCAAAAGGAAAGGAACCGTAATGGTGATCTGCGAGAACCCGAAGCACAAGCAGAGACAGGGTTGAGCGTAAGCACAGAGCAGGGAAAAACCGATGACCGCGAAGGAGCGGAGAAAGAAAGTAAGGAGAGTAAATCCATATGGCTCGTATAGCTGGTGTAGATATTCCGAACCAGAAGAGGGTAGAGATAGCGCTGACGTATATATACGGGATCGGGCGCAAGAGTGCGCAGGATATTCTGGCGAAGACCGGGATCAATCCGGACACGCGCGCCAAGGACCTGACGGAACAGGAAGTGGCGCTGCTGCGTGACGAGATCGAGTCGCACTACACGGTAGAGGGCGACCTGCGCCGTGAGACGGCGTTGAACATCAAGCGGATGGTGGAGATCAACTGTTATCGCGGGATCCGGCATCGTAAGGGACTGCCGGTACGCGGGCAGCGTACGAAGACGAACGCCCGGACCAGAAAGGGCCCGGCGAAGACGATAGCGAATAAGAAGAAATAAGGAGTGAGACAGATGGCAGGGAATCAGAGTTCCGGAAAGAAAGTCATAAAGAAGCGTCGGGAACGGAAGAACGTAGAAAAAGGCATCGCGCACATCCGTTCGACGTTCAACAACACGATCGTGACGATCACCGACATGGCAGGCAACGGAATTTCCTGGGCGACAGCGGGCGAACTGGGCTTTAAGGGCTCGCGGAAGTCCACTCCGTACGCGGCGCAGACGGCGGCAGAGCAGGCGGCGCGCGGTGCCATGGAACATGGCATGAAAACGGTGGAAGTATACGTAAAAGGGCCGGGTGCGGGACGTGAGTCCGCGATCCGTGCATTGCAGACGGCGGGACTGAACATCACGCTGATCCGGGACGTAACGCCGATCCCGCACAACGGCTGCCGTCCTCCGAAGCGTCGTCGCGTGTGAGAAGAGAGGAGAGAAGAAGATGGCAAGATATACAGGGCCGAGTTGCAAACTTTGCCGGAGAGAGGGGTGCAAGCTGTTTCTGAAGGGGGACAGATGCACGTCTGGAAAATGCGCGTTTGATCACAGAAGCACGGCGCCGGGACAGCATGGCGCGGCACGCAAGAAGGTAGAGGAGTACGGCATCCAGCTGCGTGAGAAGCAGAAGACGAGACGCTATTACGGGGTGCTGGAGAAGCAGTTCCGCCGCTATTTTGACATAGCGGACAAAATGGCAGGTATGACGGGTGAGAACCTGTTGTCGTTGCTGGAAACGCGCCTGGACAATGTGGTATACCGTATGGGTATGGCGGCGAGCCGTAAGGAAGCGCGTCAGCTGGTTCTGCACGGGCACTTCACGCTGAACGGCCGGAAGGTGACGATTCCGTCGCTGCTGTTGAAGGCAGGCGATGTTGTGACCGTAAAGGAAGGATCGCGTTCGAACGAGAAGATCAAGGCATTGGCGGAGAGCGCCGGGAGCCAGGTGGTACCGAAGTGGCTGGAAGCAGACAGCAGCGCCATGTCGGTGAAGGTTCTGAATATGCCGACGAGAGAGGATATTGACTTCCCGTTCAACGAGCAGCTGATCGTCGAGCTCTATTCCAAGTAACGCCTCCGATCCGGGACAGCGCCGGGCGGAGCGTACAGGCGGCCGCATAAAGGAAGCGAGTCCCGGATGGAAAAACGTCTGACGGTTTTCGGAATATGAAGCGAGAACCCATGGCCCCAAACCAAAAAGGAGGAATCAGACATGATTGAAATAGAGAAGCCCAATATCACGACGGCATCGATGAAGGAGAACGGAGCAGAAGGCGAGTTTGTGGTCGAGCCGCTGGAGCGAGGCTACGGCATCACGCTGGGGAATTCGCTGCGTCGGATTCTGCTGAGCTCGTTGCCGGGATATGCGGCAACGGCAATCAAAATAGACGGTGTGATTCATGAGATCAGCAGTGTGGCGGGCGTACGTGAGGACGTGCCGGAGATCGTGCTGAATGTGAAAGGCATCATCGCAAAGCTGCATACGAACGGCCCGAAGACGGTAACGATTGATATGGCAGGTCCATGTGAGGTAACCGCGGGGGATATCACACCGGATGCGGATCTTGAGATCCTGAATCCCGAAAAGCATCTGGCGACGGTGAGCGCGAATACGCGGTTTTACATGGAATTGACGTTCGGAAGCGGACGCGGATATGTATCGGCAGATAAGAACAAGCAAGCCTATGTATCGACGATCGGTGCGGGATACGGAGCGCCGGTGGGAATGATTTTTGTGGATTCGATCTTCACGCCGGTATACAAGGTGGAATATAAGGTAGAGAACACGCGCGTGGGGAACATTACGGATTATGATAAGCTCACGATCAAGGTTCTGACGAACGGAACGATCTCTGCCAAAGAAGCGTTATCGCTTGGCGCCAAGATTCTCAATGAGCATCTGAACCTGTTTGTAGACATGTCGGACGAAGCCCGCAAGGCGGAGATCATGGTGGAACGGGAAGAGACGAAGAAAGAGAAAGTCCTTGAGATGACCATTGAGGAGCTTGACCTGTCGGTACGGAGTTTCAACTGCCTGAAGCGTGCCGGCATAGACAATGTAGAGGATCTGATCAACCGTACAGAAGAAGATATGATCAAGGTCCGGAATCTGGGCAGGAAGTCTCTGGAAGAAGTGATCGGGAAGCTGCATTCGCTCGGACTGGATCTGAAGAAGTCGGAAGAGTGAGTGGGCGAGGAAAATAGGAGGAAGAAACATGGCCGGAAACAGAAAACTCGGCAGAAAAACGGCGCACAGAATGTCGATGCTGAGAGGTCTTGTGACCTATCTGCTGGAGAACGGCAGAATCGAAACGACCTATACACGTGCGAAAGAGGTAAGTGCACTGGCGGATCAGATGATCACGCTGGGCAAGGGAGGAACGCTTTCCGCACGCCGCCAGGCGCTGGCATTCATTACAAAAGAAACCGTAGTCAAGAAGACCTTTACGCAGCTGGCATCGGACTATGAGGACCGGAGCGGCGGGTATACGCAGATCTACAAGCTGGGTCCCCGTCGCGGCGATGCGGCAGAAATGGCGCTGATTCGCCTGGTACCGGTAGCGGCGAAGCAGGAAGAAGCGCCGGCGCCGGCGAAGGCTACACGCAAGAAAGCGAAGAGCAGCAAGGCCGCAGCTCCCGTTGCCGAAGCACCGGCAGCAGAGCAGCCGGCAGAAGCAGCTGCAACCGAGGCCGCAGCGGAATAATACAGGTTCCTGTGCCGGTGGACAGGCGCTGTGGCATCGCTCTTTTCCGGGGATTACCCGGGAGTGGCATATCATATACAAAGCAAAAAGATCCTTGCCGTTGCCGGCGGGATCTTTTTTTGCGTATGTGGGCGGGGAGTTTGCTTTCTGCACGGCAGGCTTTCCGCGATCTTATCAGACCACCGTATTCGTTTTGCATGTCTTTTTCTCTGTCGTAGCCCAGCGCCGGGCATCCGCCACCATATTTGCGTGCGTGCTCTATGGTTTTTCATGCTCGTCAAGCAATACTTGTCTTTATGTCTGGTCTGACCTGACCTTGCTTGCATCGTCTCGCATTTTTCCTCTTGCAAACCAGGGGAAAATGTGCTATACTGTTAGCGTATCGGAAATCAAGGGTTGACAGGAGAGAAACGGTGCAACTGAAAATTGAAATTCTGAAGATTCTGGAAGCCAACCCGGAGACGGATATCTCCGGACAACTGCTGGCGGAGAAATTCGGTGTATCGCGGAATGCGATATGGAAGGCCGTTCGCTCGTTGCAGGCGGAGGGGTATCGGATCTGCGCAGGTCAGAACCGAGGCTACCGGCTGTCCGCCGAGAACGATATGCTGTCGGCTGTGGCGATCGCGGATGCGATTCAGCACCGTACGCGTGGCATGGCGATCTATGTGCGTCGCACGGTGGATTCTACGAACGACGAGGCCAAGCGACTTCTGACCGAAGGGAAGACCGGACCGGCGCTGATCGTATCGGAGGAGCAGACGGCAGGGCGCGGGCGGCAGGGCAAGACATTTTACTCGCCGAAACAGGCGGGCATCTATATGACGCTCTCGTTTCCCTCGGCATTACCGCTGTATGCGGCAGTGAGTGTGACGACGGCATCGGCCGTAGCGGTATTTCTGGCAATCCGGGACCTGACCGGAACAGAAACCGAAATCAAATGGGTAAACGACCTGTATCTGCACGGGAAAAAGATCTGTGGGATCCTGACCGAAGCCATATCGGATTTTGAATCGGGGCGGGCCCAGCATATCATGATCGGAATCGGTATCAACATCTGGACAGAAGAATTTCCCGACGGACTGCGGGAAACGGCCTGTGCACTGTATCCGAAGGGTGTGACGCGCAATCAGCTGGTGGCGCGGATTGTGGATCGGTTGCTGGAAGTGACCGCCAATCTGGGGGACGGGTCTTATCTGGACCTATACCGCCGGCATTCGATGGTACTGGGGCGCGAGGTGGTGTATGTCCGGGACGGAGAGACCTATACGGGGCGTGCGGTGGATATCGACGAGGATGGCGGCCTGATTGTGGAGGACGCGGAGGGGGAACGTACGGTACTGAACAGCGGGGAGATCACATTGCGTCCGGTATTGTCGGAAACGTCACCTGTATAGCAAGAAAGAAGGCGACATATAGCATAGAGAGAAGGCTATGAATGCAGATTGTCACCTTTTTTATGCACACAAATAACAATAAAAAGAAGCGATCGGTCGATCGCTTCTTTTTGCGTTGCAGGAAATCCTCAGAATTCATCGAAAGGGGCAAGGGACAGACCAGGATTTTTATCAAGGGCCCAGTCGATGGCCCAGTTGCCTGGGAAAATGAGGAGGAAATTTCCCCGGAAATCCTGAACCAGCCGTGTATCGCTGCCGAGGACAAGGGTTTCCGGCGCGGGAGCACTGCTGCGGATGCGTCGGATAAGGGAATGCGGGAGCACGGTGCGTCGGATCTCCACGCCGTACTCGTCGCGCAGACGGTATTCCAGCACCTCAAACTGCAGAACGCCCACCACCCCGACAATCACGCGCTCCATGCCGTGCCCGGGTTCAAAGAAGATCTGGATGGCACCCTCCTGGGCAATCTGCTGCATCCCCTTGGCAAACTGCTTTCGCTTCATGGAGTCGGTCTGCTCGACCAGGGCGAAATGCTCAGGAGCAAAGGTGGGAATGCGGTCAAAGGCAAAGGAAAGAGAGGGATCGCAAACGGTATCCCCGATAGCAAAAATACCGGGGTCGAAAACGCCGATGATATCGCCGGCATAGGCGGTATCTATGACTTCGCGCTCCTGCGCCATGAGCTGCTGGGGCTGGGAAAGACGGAAGCGGCGGTTGCCCTGTACATGCAGGTACTCATCCTCCCGCACAAACTGTCCGGAGCAGATACGCAGGAAGGCAATACGGTCGCGGTGTGCCTTGTTCATATTGGCCTGTATTTTGAATACAAAGGCAGAGAATCGTGGATCCATGGGATCGACGGTGACATCGCCGGCCTTGCGGGGCAGAGGAGGCGTGGTCATACGGAGAAAGGCGTTGAGGAAGGGCTCCACACCGAAATTGGTCAGGGCGGAGCCGAAGAAGACCGGGCTGAGCTGACCGCAGCGCACACGCGCAAGATCAAATTCATAGCCGGCAACATCGACAAGCCCGACCTGTTCCACCAGCTCGGTACGTCGCTTTTCTCCGATCAGCGCATCCAGTTTTCCGGTATCGGTAATATCGCAGGCGATGCCTTCAATACGCCGGCGTCCGGCATGCATCTGGTCGAACGCAAGTACTTCATGCTTTTCGCGGTCATAGACGCCGCGGAACTCCCGGCCGCAGCCGATCGGCCAGTTCATGGGATAGGTACCGATGCGGAATTCCCGTTCCAGTTCATCCAGCAGATCAAAGGGGTCCCGCGCTTCGCGGTCCAGCTTATTGATAAAGGTAAAGATGGGAATGTGGCGCATGGCGCAGACGCGGAAGAGCTTGCGTGTCTGCGGCTCAATGCCCTTGGCGGCATCGATGACCATCACGGCAGAATCCGCAGCCATCAGTGTGCGGTAGGTATCTTCCGAGAAGTCCTGGTGTCCGGGGGTATCCAGGATATTGATACAGTATCCGTCATAGTTGAATTGCATGACCGAGGAGGTAATGGAAATTCCGCGTTGCTTTTCGAGCGCCATCCAGTCCGAAACAGCATGGCGGTCGCTGGCTTTTCCCTTGACGGAACCGGCGGACTGAATGGCGCCTCCGTAGAGCAGGAGTTTTTCGGTCAGGGTGGTTTTCCCGGCGTCGGGATGGGAGATGATGGCGAAGGTGCGGCGCTTTTCGATCTGTTCTCTGTAATCGGACATAACGGTTTCGCTTTCCTGTCAATATACAAATTATCTAACCAAAATATTATAGCCCAAAATGCGGAAGGATGCAAGCCTTTTTTTGCCTTTTCAGAAAGCCGTCCGGCATGCCGGTAAAAAGCAGGGCGCGGTATTTTTGCCGGACGGGTGCATTCGTGCCACACGGGTAGGCTCCGGGCACAAGATGCCGGAGGTACCTCTTCCTGCCGGGCGCGGCTGGCTTTGCTGTCGGAGCGTCGGGAACCGTACAGGCTATTGGTAAAAGAAAGAGGCCCCGTGTGTTGCGTACATACCGATATACGGTCATTTTACCCCGAAAGGAAAAAAGTCCCCTTGCCAAACGGCCTGCAATGTGGTACTATAAAGAAAAAAGAGCTCTCGCGGCCATGCACAAACAGCCGGATGCGCGGGCAGCGGGATACAGGAGGAGCAGGATCTTATGGCACAGATACATCTTGATTTTCATTCGGACGTGTTACAGCACGCAGCAAATGTGATCGTGGTACTGCCGCAGAAGGCGGGAACGCGGATCGGGATGGAGGGAGAGCAGGGCGCGCAGTTCCGGACGCTCTGGCTGCTCCACGGCCTTTCGGACGATCATACGATCTGGGCGCGGCATACCTCCATTGAGCGGTATGCTGCGGCATACGGAATTGCCGTCGTAATGCCGAACGGCGGACGGGGCTGGTATACGGATATGGCGCATGGGGAGGCCTACTATACCTACATCACGGAAGAGCTGCCCCGGGTGTGCCGTTCGTTTTTCCGCGGAATGAGCGACCGCCGGGAGGACAATTATGTGGCAGGCCTTTCGATGGGGGGGTACGGTGCGCTGAAAATTGCCTTCCGGAATCCCGACCGCTATGCAGGGGCAGCCGCATTTTCCGGCGCTCTGAATGTATGTGAGAGCCATTTCTGCCGTGAGAACCCGGCCTATTGGAGCGATATATTCGGAGATCTTGCGACGCTTCCCGGCTCGGACAACGATGTCTATGCACTGGCTACGCGTCTTGCCGCATCGGAGGGACCGCGGCCGCGCCTGTATCTCTCCTGCGGTACGGAGGACGGGCTCCTTGGCGACAACCGGAAGATGCATGCGCTTCTCGACGGGGAGGGAATCGATCATACCTACCGTGAAGCGCCCGGCATGCACAACTGGGCTTTCTGGGATGCGGAGATACAGCACGCGCTTGCGTTTATGTTCGGCTGACGGTGTGCCCGTCTGCCGTCGGATGGATATGCAAGAAAAGGTCCGCCCGGAACCGGGGTTCCGGGCGGACCTTTTTGCTTTTGCAGAACCTAAGCGGGGCTTATTCGGTGCGCAGTGCAACCACGGGGTCTTTTTTGGCTGCGATGCGGGAAGGAACCAGTCCTGCAATGAAGGTGAGGAACATGCTGATGGCGATCAGAAGGAACGCTGCACCGACGGGCAGGGAAGCAGAGAGATTGGGAAGACCCGTCAGGATATTGAGAATGATATTGATGATCACGACAAAGATGAGCGAGATTCCGATGCCGATGGCGCCGGCAACGAAGCCGACCGTAAGCGTTTCAGCATTGAACACGCGGGAGATATCGCCTTTGGAGGCGCCGATGGCACGCAGAATGCCGATTTCCTTGGTACGTTCCAGAACCGAGATATACGTGATGATTCCGATCATGATGGAGGAGACGACCAGCGAGATGGCAACGAAGGCGATCAGGACATAGGAAATGGCATCGACAATGGTGGTGACAGAGGACATGAGGAGGGCGACATAGTCGGTGTAATTGATCTGATCCTCTGCATCCTGAGACGCGTTATACTCCGCAATGGCGTCGGTGATTTTTTCCTTATCCTCAAAGGTAGCAACATAAATGACGATGCTGCTGGGCTCATCCGGGTCCACAACGCCGAAGTTTTTCAGGTTTTCCTCATAGGTGGTGGAGGAGACGGCCGAGGGCATGTGGATATCGTAGAGATCGGCGAATGCATCATCGCCGCTGAGACTGGCAAGGTACGCAGTGAGCATGGAGGCAGCTTTTTGATTCCGGTAGGACTCTTCCTGTGCCTGTGCGGCCAGATACGCATTTCCTTCCCGTGTCAGGAGCGCATCGAGAAGCGTGTCGATCTCGGTGTCGCTGAGCCCGTTCAGATACTGTTCGTAAACCTGCTGCGGGAGTTCGGTGGAGGAGGAATAGTGATCGACAAGGTAGGCCTGGCGCAGGGCGCGTGTGGAGAGCGCGGCGAGAATGCTCTGCTTATAGAGCGCCAGTTCCTCCGGCGTAACGGTATCCAGCAGACGGTCCAGCGCGGCGCCCGCCTGGGCTTTCATCATGGTCTCGGTGACCTGATAGATGACATCCTTGACCAGTTTTACCAGTTCATCGTCGTCCAGACGTGCAATATACTTGTCGACCAGCTCGGGAGAGGCGGTGGATCCGGTCTGCGCAAAGTTGCTGCGGATGAATTCCTCGAGCTTCTGCCGATCGTAGACGGGATTGTCGTCCGTGGCTCCGTCGGCCAGCATGGGGCGCATGGTCTGGGTGACGGCAGCGTCAATCTGAGAGGAGGGAATGGTGGTATAGATGGCGCGCAGAAGCTCGGCTTTCTTTGCGTCGTTGAGACTGCCGACATAGGCGAGGAACGCAGCTTTCTTTTCGGCTGCGGTCATTTCATCGTTCTCGTCCAGCTGAAACGGACTGCCGGAGAGCACGTCGTAGTTGGGATGCCCGATCTGATAGGTGACGATATCACTGTCTGCGACCTCGGACATAATATAATCGGTCAGGTGGTAGGTGTAACCGATGGCGCCGGTCAGGGCAGACGAGTTGGAGCCTTCTGCGGGAGCAATGATACCGGTGATTTTGAGCTCATAGCCGGAGCTGACGAGTGCGGGATTTTCCACACGGTTCCAGACCCGGTCGCTGCTGCCGGAGGGGGTGACCTCCTGATAGTAATCGGTAGGGAGATAAAGAACCAGACCGATGCCGTTTATGATTTCGTCATAGCTCCAGCTTTCGACGACGGCCTCATACTGGTCCTGTGCGAGAATGGCGGCCATGATATCCGAAAGTTCACTGCGGTCCTTGAGGCCAAGCGCGTAGAGCGCCATATCGGAGAGCTCGTTGCGGCTGTTGACGATGATAACGACTTCATTGGCTGCATCCGGCCACTTCCCGGACAGAAGCTGATACTGTTCTTTGAGTGTGCTGCTGATGGTATCGCGGTTTCCGGCTGCGTCTGTCTTGCCGGGGATGAGCTGTTCCCAGATATTCATGGAAGCGGAGGAAGAGATGAGGGAGGAATAGGAGGACATGACAGAGGAGGAGGTGTCACCGAGTGCAGAGGTGAAGACCTCGGATGCATCGACCATGACCGTATTGCCGGCCACATCGGTGGTATAGACATCGAAGTCGATGTCGTAGAGGAATTGCGTGGCGCTGGCGTATCGGTCAAAAATCGGTTTACCTGTGCTTTCCATATAGGATTTGAACCCGCCCAGATTGTTTTTCTGGGACTCGGCGCCGAGGAAAGCATTCATCAGATTGTACATGACGATGTTGGAATAGACTTTATCGAGCTCCCGGTCGTCATCGGTCTCGGTGGCGTTCATGAGGGCGAGCATGAGACTGGACATATCCATGGTTTCGGATTGCAGGGTAATGGGATAAGAGGAGAGGGTATCCTCCTGAATGCTGTTGATAAAGCCCTGGACACCGGTAGAGACGGCAAGGATCAGCGCGATGCCGATGATACCGATGGAACCGGCAAAGCTGGTCAGAAAGGTGCGTGCCTTTTTGGTCATGAGGTTGGTGAAGGAGAGGGAGAGTGCTGTGAAGAAGGACATGGAGGTGCGTTTTGTTTTGGGATCCCGGATCTTCTGCTGTTCTTTTTTGGAAAGGACGGCGGAATCGGGAGAGATTTCCGCGTCTGTGGGAGGATTGGAATCTCCTACGACGGTGCCGTCCAGCAGACGTATGATGCGCGTGGAATACTTTTCGGCCAGATCGGGGTTATGCGTGACCATAATGACGAGGCGGTCTTTGGCGACCTCTTTGAGGATCTCCATGATCTGGATACTGGTATTGGAGTCCAGTGCACCGGTGGGCTCGTCGGCGAGCAGGATCTCGGGGTTGTTGACGAGCGCACGTGCGATGGCGACACGTTGCATCTGACCGCCGGAGAGCTCATTGGGCTTTTTGTGGAACTGATCGCCAAGGCCGACCAGACGGAGTGCGTCTGCGGCCTTTTTTCGGCGCTCGGATTTGGAAACGCCGGAAAGCGTAAGCGCGAGTTCTACATTGGCAAGAACCGTCTGATGCGGAATGAGGTTATAATTCTGGAAGACGAAGCCGATCGAATGATTGCGATAGGCATCCCAGTCGGCATCTTTGAATTCCCTGGTAGAACGGTTGCTGATGATCAGGTCGCCGGAGGTATACTGGTCGAGTCCGCCGATGACATTGAGAAGGGTGGTTTTTCCGCATCCGGAGGGGCCGAGGATAGAGACAAATTCGTTTTTCCGGAAGCGAAGGTCAATCCCGTGGAGCGCGACGACACCGGTGTCCGGGGAAGTGCCGTAGATTTTGGTAATAGCTTTCAGTTGGAGCATGTAGGAACCTCACATTCTGTATGCGCGGCGGGTTCGGTTTCCTCGCCGCCTGTATATTTTACACCGGTGCTGTCGGAACCGGGGCCGTTTTGTGTATTTTCGTCCTCCGTGTCAGGAACTGCGTCCCGGTCATCGGGCTTTTGGAGATAGGTGCGGATCCACCCACCATGCCGCAGGGAGAAGACGCCGGCTATGGCAGAGACAAGTGCACCACAGCTGTCCACAATCAGATCTTTCATCGTATCTGTCAGCGCCTCATGCCCCACAAGAACGGTGCCGTCCGCTGTCATGAATTTCTGCATATTGAGGCCGAGCAGACCGTCGGCTGTAAATTCGTAGATTTCCCACATGGCGCCGATGGTTACGGAAAAGCAGAAGGCAAAAAGGCCGACAAAGGCATGGGAAAGATGGATGCGTGCGGTGACATTCCGATTGAGAATGGTGATCAGCATAAAGCCAAACAGACCGGTCATCATACTGCTGATCCCGTGCAGGATATCATCCCAGTGCGGGACCAGGTAGTAGAAGGAATACACTTCACCGAGCGTAATGGAGCAGTAGAGGAAGATCAGGAAAAGCAGATACATCGGACCGGGGATCTCCACGTTCCATTTGCGGCGCAGGAGCGTAGGCAGATGAATGGCAAGCGCACCGACGATACATTCCAGCAGCATCAGTACGTAGTCGGAGAGGGGGCGGAGCGCGCTGTCCGAATGGTAGGTGGCGATGATAATAGAGAGTGCACCGATCGGCAACAGAAAACTGAGGAGGATGAGCACATAGAGGATCCGCTCCAGGCGGGAGCCGTTTTTGCGCAGATGCTTCATATCTTGGCCTCCTTATGCATGCGGCAGCTTAGAGCTCCAGTTTGAGATCCCCGTCGCGGATCCAACCGATACGGCGCAGCACCCAGGCGAAAGCCAGGGACAGCAACGCGGGGAGTACGAAGCAGACGAGCAGAAGTCCGAGCCAGAAGAACCAATTGCGGGCGTCGGCCGGGGTAGCGGTAAGGATGCCGAGCGGGCCGACCAGGCCGCAGGTTCCCATACCGGCGGAGACGCCGTTGCACGAGAGTGCGAAAACTGTGGTGGATATCGGACCGGTGATGGCGGAGGCAAGTGTGGCGGGGATCCAGATGCGAGGGTTTTTGACGATATTGCCCATCTGGAGCATGGAGGTGCCGAGCCCCTGGGCAACCAGACCGCCGACGCCGTTTTCACGGAAGCTGATAACAGCGAAGCCGATCATCTGTGCACAGCAGCCGGCCGTGGCGGCCCCGCCGGCAATGCCGGAGATGCCGATCATGGCGCATATGGCGGCGGAGGAAATGGGGAGTGTCAGGATAATGCCTACGACCACCGAGATGAGGATGCCCATGAGGATCGGCTGCCATACGGTGGCGGTATTGATGAAGTATCCCAGCCAGTACACGACATAGGAAATGGGCGGGCAGAGCAGCAATGCGAGAGCAAAGCCCGAGAGGATGACGACGGCGGGTGTGACGAGGATATCGATCTTGGTTTCCTTGGAGACGAGTTTGCCAAGCTCTACGGCGACAAGTGTACAAAAGAAGGCGCCGGCGGGGCCGGCGGTCACCGAGATCTGGCCGTCTGTACCGGCAATGACGGAGGGAAGACCGTTCCCGATAAGACCGACGACGCCGGCACTGCAAAGAACCAGAGGGGGGGCTCCGAGGGCATAAGCGATGCCGACACCGAGCACAACGCCGGTGGCGGCAGACGCGTAGCCGGCCGCATCACGGAAGAAGCCCCATCCGCTCAGATCACCGATGGTTCCGAGAATGGTCCCCATCAGGAGCGTAGAAAAAAGGGCAACGGCCATGGAGCTCATGACATCTACAAAATAGAGGCGTGGAGAGAGCGTGACATTTTTTTTCTGAAAGAAGGCGGACATGCGTGTCTGCATAACAAAGAACCTCTCGATGAATATTCGAAAACGCCAAATCTATTATATAATTTTTGTAGCATAAAGTCAATTCCGGGGATAAGGATAAAGTGTAAATAAAAGCGAGAAATAATCCGGCAAATTTGTGAAATTTTTTGCAGAGTATTTTTTTGCATACCCCCTTGACATCCGGAATTTTGTATGATAACATGAGCAGACAACCGGGAAGAAAGTGAAAGCAACCGACGGAGGTAGGGGCCATGGGAATACTGGATCATGTCAGAAAAGAGCATCTGCCGGCATCGAACGCGCAGGTATTTACCGATGAAGAAGTCATCAATCTCGAACAGGATTTTATTGACACCTATCTGACGGGGGATACAAGTCCGCTGCATATCCTGTTGCGGATCTACCGCCGGTTCTGGCGGGAGCTTCTGATCTCCATGTTTTTTTACTTTCTGAAGACGAGCCCGGTGCTGGCCCTGCCGATCGTTACCTCAAACATTATCAATATCGTGACCTACCAGGCGCAGCAGAGCGACGTGGTAGGGAATCTTCTGATCAATGTGGGTGTGATGGTGGGGTTGCTGCTGCTGAACATACCGACGCATATGCTGTATATCCGGTATCACAGTATGGTGGTGCGGCGTGTGGAGGCGGGTCTGCGCGGTGCCATGGTGCGGAAGCTGCAGCAGCTGTCGATCACCTTTCATAAGGAAATGCAGAGCGGGCGCATTCAGTCGAAGCTGATGCGGGATGTGGAGACGGTGCAGGCACTGTCGGATCAGATTTTTTCCAATATTCCTGGCGTTGTGATCAACATGATCACGGCGCTGGCGGTAGTGGTGACGATGAACCTGACGGTATTTGCGTTTTTCCTTTTGTGCATTCCGGCTGCGGTAGTGACGGTGCGCCTGTTCCGTGGCGGGATCACGCAGCGGAACACGGAGTACCGCAGGAACATGGAAAACACCTCGGCGGGACTGATGGACATGGTGGAGATGACGCAGATTACGCGCGCCCACGCGCTGGAAAACCGGGAGATCCGGAAAATGACCACGCGGCTGAACGAGGTGGCGAATACGGGGTTCCGTCTGGACATGGTGCAGGCACTGTTCGGCTCCTGCTCCTGGGTGGTCTTCAACATCTTTCAGCTGGTCTGTCTTGTGTTTTCGGCGTGGATGGCATTCAGCGGGCAGATTCTGGTGGGGGACATATCGCTGTACCAGTCCTACTTTTCTTCCCTGACAGGGCAGGTATCGACGCTGATCGGCATGCTGCCGGTTATAACAAAAGGTCTGGAATCGGTCAATTCGATCGGTGAGATTCTCAGCAACCGTGACATTGAGGATAATACGGGGAAGAAGAAAGTGGAAAATCTGCGTGGGGAATATGAGTTCCGCGACGTATATTTTCATTATGAAGACGATCAGCCGTTGCTACGCGGTCTGAACCTGCATGTGCAGGAAGGAGAGACGATCGCGATTGTAGGAGAGAGCGGATCGGGGAAGTCGACGATCCTGAATCTGGTCATCGGATTCAACATGGCGCAGTCGGGCGAGGTGCTGGTAGACGGAGAGGATATCCGGAACATCGATCTGCACAGCTACCGCAAGCATATTGCCATTGTCCCGCAGAACAGTGTTCTGTTCACAGGTACGATCCGGGAGAACATCACCTACGGTGTCCCGAATGTCACGGAAGAGCGTCTTGCGCAGGCACTGGAAGCGGCGCGACTGACGAACTTCATAAAGACCCTGCCGCATGGAGTGGATACTATGCTGGAAGAGCACGGTGCAAATCTGTCGGGCGGACAGCGGCAGCGCCTGTCGATCGCACGTGCGATCATCCGCGATCCGGCGGTGATTATCCTGGACGAGGCGACGTCTGCTCTGGACAGCATTTCCGAAAAAGAGATCCAGCACGCCATACATAACCTGACGGCCAACCGTACGACCTTTATCGTAGCGCACCGTCTGTCGACGATCCGGGATGCAGACCGGATCGCGGTGATCAAGGACGGCGTGTGTCTTGAAATCGGCACATATGCAGAGCTGATGGAGAAGCAGGGCGAGTTTTACCGGATGCAGACGGCGCAGTGAATGCCATACAGATGAAGCGGCAGACCTGCTGGCGGCAGCGGCGTATGTCGTGCAAGGGAAACGGAATATCGTGAGAGGGAACCCGTGTGAGAGGGAACCCGTGTGCAGCCTGGAATGCGACAGCAATAGCAGCAAAGAAGCCGCCTCCGGAAAAGGGGGCGGCTTTTTGCTGTTGACGAAGCAGATCCCGGCGGAAGGGGAGGTGTATTATGAGGATGCTTCGTCTGTAAAAGAAGCATGAAGGCGAGCGAAATAAGCGAGGACATCTTTTCGTGTGATCAGGCCGACGAAACATCCGCGACCGTCTACGACAGGAGCAAAATTGCGCTCGCGTACTCGTTCGAGAAGATCGGCCATGGTAGCGTCTGCCTGGACAGGCGGATTCCATCCGGGGCGGATGAGGCTATGGACCGAGACATTTTCCTGGCGCCGGAGATCGGCGCTGCCGGACCGGATCAGATGCCAGAGAAAATCTCCTTCGGTGAGGGTGCCGACATACATACCGTTCTCGTCGATGACAGGGAGTGCATTGTATCCATGGAAGCGCATTTTTTCCAGCGCCTGACGGACACTGCTGCGATCGTCGATACAGGCAGTCTGACTTTTGGGAGTCAGGAATTTCATGATATTATCCATGGTTCCTCCTGAAGAGAGAGCGCGGAGGGCGGCGGAAGCTCCGCAGGGAGCAGAAGCGCGGAAAGAAGGCAGACGCGGCCGTCCGGAAGGAAGGGAACGCCTTCGGCTTCCAGGAGCGCGCGCTGTACCGTATCGCCGCCGAAGGCAAAGGCGGGAGCAAGTGCACCGTTGCGGTTGACCACGCGATGGCAGGGAATGAAACCCGGGGCGGGGTTGTGGTGCAGCGCCTGGCCGACGACGCGGGCCATACGCGGATTTCCGGCGGCGGCGGCAACGCCGCCATAGGTCATCACCCGTCCGCGCGGAATGCGGCGAACGGCGGCATAGATCCGATCGTAAGTGTTCATATCGGGGGACCGTGTGTTCTAACCGCAGAGCGCCGCTCCGATAACGGTGGCGAACTCGGCATTGGCGGGGATACGGAAATTCTTGTGGAACATGGCCGAAAACTCTGTAAAGAACGGCCGGGCATAGGAAACGCGGGTCAGATTCCCGGTCAGAATGATATTGTCCACATGGCGGGAGCGCGCAGCAAACAGTGCCATCATGCCGACGGTTTCAAAGACCATATTGATGATGCCGAGCGCAAGATCCGCCGGCGTGGCGAGATCCGAAACCTTGCCGAAGTTGGCGGCGGTCATGCGTTCGGGGAGAATGGCCTTTTGCGTGATATCGGCGATGCGCAGATCCACGCGGGAGAGATCCCCTTCCTCGGAAAGCGCGACCAGATGCTCGATGGATTCGATTCCGAGCATTTTTTTGGAAAGACCGAGCAGGGTACCACCGCCGACCCCGGTGCCGCCGAGATAATCGGGCTCGAGATTCTTTTTTGCGTGTACCATGGCGGTACCGGTTCCCATACTGACAACGATGGCTTCCTCGGCATCGGAGAGATAGAGACCGCCGCGACCGATGCTCCGGAACTCGGGAACATTGATGCAGGGGAGATTGTAAATGCGGTCATGGATATGGGAGGAACCGACGCCCGTCATCATGACCTTGTCGATCCTGGAAAGAGAGAGCCCGTTTTTGTCGGTGAATTTTCCGAAAGCGCCGTAGATGGAGGTGACAGGATCCGCCGCTTTGACATACAGAGGAGCGATGAGGGAGTATCCGCCCTCATCCTGACGGAAGGCGACGATTTTGGTGGTGCTGCCGCCGACATCGATACCGATAACAACACTCATAAGGACCTCATAGAGTACAGGGCAGAAATTCCGGTACGGATAAAAAAGGGAAGAAGCTATCCAGCGACCGGTAGAAATATTGTACCATATTCCGGGGAAAAAAGCAAGAAAAACCTGTGAAATTGCAGGGAAGTGAAATAAAACAGAAAGAAGCGGTGCATACTATGGCCGACCGCACAAGCGGATCCCGGAAAAGAAAAAGAGGTAAAAGAAATGGAAAAGCAGAACCAGAATTGCGAAGACCGGAATTGCCGGGAGCAGAACCGGAAGACGGACGACGCGAAGATGCAGAATGCAAAAGCGCAGAATGCGAAGATGCAGAACGGCAAGACGCAGGACGCGAAGATGCAGAACGACCAGGCGGACAACTGCCGCTGAAGCGTTTCTGAAAGCGGAAAGGAAGCGGGATTCCCGCTTCCTTTTTTTGCGTCGGGAAGGCAGTTCCCGGTCGGACGCGGCGGTAACGTGGCCGTGTCATCAGACCGTGGTTGCAAGAGGGGAAAAGCAGATATACGGCTGTGATAAGCCTTTCGGGGGTTGCAAAGGAGGTGGGAGCATGCTATAATAAAAAGTATGTGTGGGCTGGCTGTAAGGCAAGCGCCGAATGAGGAGCGTAAAGGGAAATGAAGAAGAACATGGCAGTAGCGGCGGTGCTGCTGAGCGGGGTTCTGTGGGGCTGTATGCCGCTCTATGTGCGGTATCTGACAGGGATCGGGCTGGACGCGTTGCAGATCTGTGCCGTACGGTTCATGGTTGCGGGGATTCTGCTGGTAACGGTGTTGCTTCTGTACGATCGGAAGGCATTGCACGTGCGGCTGCGGGATCTGCCGCTGCTTGCGTTTCTGGGGGTTGTCGGAATGCTGGTAATGAGTGCGCTGTACTACAGCGCCATGAATCTGACGACAGCCTCTACCGCCGCGGTTCTGCTGTATACCTCGCCGATTTTTATCCTGATTTTTTCCTGCGCATGGCTTGGGGAGCCATTTACCGTACGAAAGGCGATCGCCCTTGGCATGTCGTTTTTCGGATGTGTATTTGTCTCCGGTCTGTTCGGCGGAGGGGCAGCCATAACGCTGACGGGCTTTCTTGCCGGGCTGGGTTCCGGCCTCTTTTATGCCTCCTATTCGATTTTCGGTCGGGTGGCGCTGCGCCGCTACCGTTCGGTAACGGTCACGGCGTATGCGTTTGTATTTGCAGGACTTGGCGCGCTGTTTTTCCTGGACATTCCGGTGCTGACGGCATCGGTGCAGGCCTCCGCCTCTTCGACGGCTTCGGTTCTGATGATGGCGGCGCTTGCCGTATGCGGCGGCGTGGCGCCGGCCATGCTGTATACCTACGGTCTTGCACGGATGGATGCGGGGCGCGCCGGGATTCTGGTCTGCGTGGAGCCGATGACGGCTACGCTGATCAGCGTGACGGTTCTGCGTGAATCCTGCGCGTGGTATCAGTGGATAGGCATCGGACTGATCCTTGCGGCGGTACTGTTGCTTCAGAGTAAAGGGCGGTCCGGGAGCGGGAACCGCGTGGAAGGAGAGGGAAAGAAATGAAGGATCTGGCGGCCCGGTATCTTGCGGCCAAGCGGCGTCTGTTTGACCGGTATTATGAGGCGGACCTGAACCCGGAGCAGCGGAGGGCGGTCTGCACGGTGGATGGCCCCTTGCTGATTCTGGCAGGGGCAGGAAGTGGAAAAACGACGGTGCTGGTGCGTCGGATTGTTCATCTGATCAAATACGGAAACGGGTACGACGCGGCGGAAATACCGGAGGGAATGACGGAGGCCGACGTACGGGATATGGAGCGTGCGGCGGAGCTTCCGCCCGAGGCCATAGCGGAAATTCTCCCGGAATTCATACATGAGCCCTGTCCTCCGTGGGCGGTTCTGGCCATTACCTTTACCAATAAGGCGGCACGTGAGATCCGGGAGCGACTGCGCGCCGCATTTTCGGACAGCGACATTGCGGAGGAAATCTGGGCAGGGACATTTCATGCGATATGCATGCGGATTCTGCGCCGGTACGGAGATCGCGTTGGCGTGGAGAGCGGCTTTTCGATATATGATCCGGACGAATGCAAGCGGGTGATGCTGGGATGCATGGAGCGGCTGGGGATAGAAGAAAAGATGCTGCCGGTACGGCAGGTCCTGCATGCGATCGGCCGTGCCAAGGATCGGCTGCTGTCCCCGTCCGAAATGCCGGCAGGCGACCTGCGTGCCCGGCATATAGCAGCGTTGTATGAGGCATATGAAAAGCAGCTCGCCGCAAACAACGCACTGGATTTTGACGACATCATCCTGAAAACGGTCCGGCTCTTAGATACCCGGGAGGAGGTACGCAACTACTATCAGGATCGGTTCCGGTATGTATCGGTCGATGAATTTCAGGATACGAACGAAGCGCAGTTCCGCCTGGTGGAATTGCTGTCCGGCAAACGGCGGAACATCATGGTCGTGGGGGACGACGACCAGAGCATCTATAAATTCCGCGGTGCGACGGTGGAGAACATCCTGCACTTTGACAGGAAATATCCGGATGCGCAGGTGATCAAGCTGGAACAGAATTACCGCTCAACACGTCGGATTCTGGCCGCGGCAAATGCGGTGATCTCTCACAACCGGGACCGGCATCCGAAGGCCCTGTGGAGCGCGGCGGAGGAGGGCGAACCGATTGTACTGGCCGAGCGGGACACGCAAGAGGAAGAGGCCGAATATATTCTGAACAAAATCATGGAAATGGTGGTGCACCGGAAGCGGCGGTACCGTGACTTTGCTGTGCTGTATCGGTTGAATGAGCTGTCGCGTACACTGGAGAGTGCCTTCGCCAAGAGCGGAATTCCGTACCGCGTGCTGGGGGGGCAACGCTTTTACGACCGGAAGGAAATCCGCGATCTGATCGCCTATCTTGCGGTGATCGCCAATGGGCGCGACAATCAGAAGCTGAAGCGGATCATCAACGAGCCGAAGCGGAAAATCGGCCCCGGTACCGTAGACGCGGCGGAAGCAATCGCCCTGCGTGAGGGGGTACCGATGCTGACGGTTCTGAGCGAGAGCGGTCTGCACGATGCCCTGCGCAAAGCAGCGCCGCGCCTTACCGAATTTGTGCGGATGATCGACGGCCTGCGTACTCTTGCGGCATCGGAACCTGTATCCGAGCTGATACGGGCGGTTCTGGAACGCACGGGGTACGGCCGGATGCTGGAAGAGGAGGGGGAAGAGGGAGCAACCCGGCGGGACAGCGTCGCAGAGCTGATCTCTGCAGCGATAGAATATGAGAAGCGTGCGGGAGCCGCAGCATCTCTGACCGGATTCCTCGAAGAGGTGGCGCTGGTTTCAGATGTGGATAAATACGACGAAAGCGCCGACGCCGTAGTGCTGATGACCATCCACAGCGCCAAAGGGTTGGAGTTCCCGGTGGTGTTCCTTACCGGCATGGAGGAGGGTATTTTTCCTGGCACACAGTGCCTGATCGAGCCGGAGGAGCTTTCGGAGGAGCGGCGGCTGGCCTATGTGGCGATTACGCGTGCGAAAGAAGCACTGTATCTGACCTGCGCGCGCGGCCGTCTTCTGTATGGACGTACGCAATACAATCCCATATCGCGGTTTGTATCGCAGGAGATTCCGCCGGAGCTGGTGCGTCGGGAGGAAGGTACCTCTCGGTTCGGGAGCGGATTCCGACACACGGGGGGCGCCTATGCCGCGCGTCCTTCCTATCAGGCCCGGCCGGTCTCGCCGCATCGCGGCGAGGACGGCGGCGTCATATCCGATGAGTTCCGTCGCCGGTCGACTGCCGCCGCCGGGGCCGCACGCTGTGCGGCCGTCCGGCCGGAGCTTCTGCCGGACGGGACCCGGGTCCGGCATTCGGTTTTCGGGGAGGGGGAGATCCTGACCCACCGCGACATGGGCGGAGACATCCTGTATGAGGTTCGGTTTGCAAACGGCACCGTAAAGAAGCTGATGGCAACATATGCGCACTTAGAAGTGTTGCTGTGAATCGTTCGGGGATGCGCCGTGCTGCCAGTGATGCATGGGACGGATTTTCTGTTTCGCGTGGTGCCTGTACCGGGCAAAATACAGTACGAGCAAAAAGCAGAAGTTGTAAAAAGCATGTCCGGCACCGCTGTACAGGGGTGCCGGACATCTGATTTTATAAAACACACGGGTTGGGAGAACGGAGGATCAGGCTTAGCTGTGCCTCTCGCGCAAGAATACCGGGATGCGGTCGTCCGTAAAGACGCGGGGGCAAGTATCGCGGACCGACTGCTCCTCTGCATGACCTGCGTGATAGGAATCGGGCAGGACGGTAGCCGCGTCACCGCCTTCCTTTTCGTCGTGACAGACAGACTCTCTCTTCTCGCAGCAGACAATCCATCCGGAGGGGACCTCTTCCTTGGTGAAGAAATCCCGCCAGATCCAGTCCCCGGCCGGGAGATAGCAGCGGCGCTCCTCCTGATCGGCCGTCATAGGCGCAACCAGAAGATCCTCACAGAACATATAGGCATCGTCGATCGTATAGGTCTCCGGATCGTCGGTGAAGTCCATGACCAGTGCCCGGACCGGGGGAACCCCTGTCTCATGATAGCGTCGGAAGGCTGCCGCAAGCATGGGAACCAGCGTCTTCCGCAGCGTGAAGAGTGCGCGTACCTTGTCCTCGCAAGCGCTGCCGAACGCCAGCCACGGCGCCTCCTCGCAGTACCAGGCGTTGATCAGGCACTGCACCGAGAAGACGGTGGACTGTATCCGCCGGAGCAGATCGCGCGCATCCTTGGCATGGCGGACCTCGGGCGTCCAGAGCAGGCCGGAGAAGCCGGCGCTGACCGTACCGCGGATAAAGTCGCGGTGGTCATAAAGATCGCTGTACAGGACGAAAGGATAGGGCGCGGCAAGCGCTCCTGCATTGCGCACCTCGGAAAGGGTAGGCGTTCCCTCGAGGGCCTGAAGAATGGTCTGCATATACAGGGTGCCGAACAGGGCGTGATACTGTTCTCCGTCCATGCCGCCGGGGAACTGGGCCCAGAGCGGGAAGCTCCAGGAGCCCGTGTAGTCACTGCTGTCGCACTCGTCCAGCTTGAAGCCGTCGACCCCGTGCCGGACCAGGTTCTTCCGGTGATAGTCGGCAAAGATACGGCGCGCCTCGGGCAGCGAGAAATCCGGTACGGCGCCGTTCCAGACGGTGCAGTCCGCACTGTAATCGCGGATTTCAGGGTAGATCGGAGAGGAGGGGTGAACGAAGGCGTGCTCCCACAGGTTGACGTGGAACCCGTTCTGGCGGAGATAGCCGAGCACGGCATCAGGATCGGGATACAGCTCCCGGTTGAAGACATACGAGCAGGAGTAGGTCTGATTCTGCCATCCGGGTTCCAGCCCCAGAATGTCGCAGGGGATGTCGTGGCTGCGGAAATAGTCGGCCATTGCGCAGATTTTTTCGCCGGAATAGCGGGAATAGCATCGGTAAAAGACACCGAGCGCCCATGCGGGGACGGTACAGCCGCCGCCGGCGAGCATATTGTATTGCGCGACGATGCCGGTGATGGATGCATCCTCTATCACATAGAGATCGACGCCGCGTGCGGCGGGGATGAGGATGGCAAGGACATACTCCCCATTGCTTTTGTGGACACCGCAGTAGAATTCCGCCTGACGCGCCGTATCGACATATATCCCCCATCCGGCATTGGTGACAAGGAAGGGGACGGGAGCGTGACTGTCGCCGCTGTAAGCCACAGGGTCTGCATTGACCCGGAGCGTGAGCTTGCGTCCGGTATGGTTGATTCCCTTGAGTTGGAGACCGAGGCCGAAGAACTGCGTTCCCTCTTTTACGGGGATTTCCAGCAGCGCACCGCGTGGAGTATGGCGGAAGCAGATGGAACGGGTGTCGAAAGCGATATCGGTTTCGGTATAATGGAATCCGGAGCAGAAACGGCTGGGCACGAAGGGCTCGGGGGTGCCGAAGGTGAGCTTTTTCACGGGCGTGTACCTCTTCTATGTCAGATTGGGACAGGGAGATGGACTTGGTACGATAGGTAACGGGGCGTTGGCAAAAAGAAAGGGAGAGCCCCGCTCAGGGGCGCAGGAGTGTGATCGGTCTTCCGTCAGCATCGCATAGCGGAATCCGATGCAGGTCGAGATTTTCCAGTATGGCGCTCCATCGTGAGAACATTTCATCGGCTTCGCTGTCCTCCCTGGCAACAGGAAAGAATCCGGCGCGAAGATAGGTGCGGATGGCAGGGAGGCGGAAATCGTCGGTATCCAGAATCGTATATTCCACCCGGTCAAGGAAAAGCTTGCGCAGTGCATAGGCAATCATGGCGGACCCGATGTGCCGCCCGCGGGTCTCCGGCCGTGCGGCCACCATATGGAGGTAGCCCTGCCGGCGGTTTTGGTCATCCGTGGAAGCGATGGCGGCAATGGTGGCGAGCAGCTGACGGTCGGTGCGCCGGACCACGAAAAACAGATCGCGGTAGCAGTGAAGCCCTGGGTGGTGCAGAATCACATTCCGGAAATCGGTCCCGGCATCGCCGTCCGGCGAAAGGAGCTGCCCCGCGCGGCAGATCTCTGCCCAGGGAAGGATATCGTGTGTATCGCAATAGGTACGGATAAAGCATCCGTCCGGGAAGCGGCGCAGGGGCGCATCGTCTCCCGACCGGTACATTCTGAGAGATCCCATGTCGTTTCTCCTCCTATTCTTCCGTGTGACATCCGGGATCGGCAGGACGGTCCTCCCCGGATGCAGGGGGGATGTCTTTCTGCGGGCGCGGCACAGGGGCCGACGCACCGGGTGCGGAACCGGTAGGATCCGTTGTTCCGGGATCTGCGTATGTGCCCTGTGCAGCAGGCCCGGAAGCCGGCGCCGATTTTTCCATTCCGGTACAGAAGGAGAGATAGGAAAGGCCGAGGCATACGACATGATAGGCATCCGTCACATACAGATCCACGCGGAAGACGCGGATCATGAAGGGGAGAAAGGTCAGGAGAAGAGTGAGGGTGACGAACAGCATCGAGGTGTGGGTCAGCGCAACGATGTCGGCGTGTCCGAAGGTGAAAAGGATCAGCTGCCAGAGCAGGCATCCTGCGAGGACGAGCAGAATATATTCCACGACGGTGTCAAAAAGCTCGTATCCGGAATAGGAGCCCTCGCGCAGGGAACGGAAAAGCAGATTGAGAAACTGATGCAGGGTATAGAAGGCAACACCGAGGAAATACAGAAGGTAAGAGCGGAAAGCGGCGGCCAGAATCATGGCGAAGGCGGGGGCGTAGGCAAGGAGAAACACCGGTCCGGTCGCCTCTCCTTTGGCGGTCCGGATCAGCTGTGCGATGGCAATAATGACAATGGAAAGGAGCGCAAACAGCAAAGTGCTGATGCGTGCCTTCCTCTTGTTTTTCATGATGGAGTAATCCCGTATCATAAAAAATCTTTCGGATGTCGAGGCAGGAAGTTCCTCCCGGCAAACCGGACCTTTCATCTGATATAGTATATAATATATTTTTATTATACAGGAGAGCAGCAGATTTGTCAACCGTGTATCCATAGGAAGGAGGGCGGAAAGGCCCTTGCATTTTCCACCTGCGTGGGTGTATAATGGATCCGGATAGGACAGATGGTCAAGCCCGGAGCAGCCGGCCCCGAAGGCCGCTGCAGGGATGGCAAAGCAAAAGCGTGGAAGGGAAGAGCAGGGCGGAAAGAAACCGGAACCCCCAAGACAAAAAGGCGGAGAAGAAAAAGGAGAAAAGGGCAGATGGGAAACCAGCAGCAGTCAGGTGTGCCTGCCTTTCCGACGGGTCGGGTAGACGCGATTCTGGATACGGATACCTACAATGAAATTGACGATCAGTTTGCGCTGGCATATCTGCTGCGCAGCGCCGATCGTGTACGCGTGCGGGGAATCTGCGCGGCCCCGTTTTACAACAGCAATTCGGCATCGCCGGAGGACGGGATGGAGCGGAGCTACGAGGAGATCCTGCATCTGCTCTCGCTGGCGGGGCGGGAAGAACTGGTGGCGGATGTATACCGCGGTTCGCGAGGGTACCTTGTTGATGAGCAGACCCCGCAGCCTTCGGAGGCCGCGGAGGCGATCGGCAGAATGGCACGCGGGTACAGCGCAGCGTGTCCGCTGTATGTCGTTGCCATCGGCGCGATCACCAATGTAGCGTCGGCACTGCTGTATTATCCCGAGATCCGGGAGAAAATCGTGGTGGTATGGCTGGGCGGGCACGGATTGCATATGCCGGACACCCGGGAGTTCAATATGGAGCAGGACATAGCAGCGGCGCGGGTGGTGTTTTCCTGTGGGGTGCCGTTGGTGCAGCTGCCGTGCGCGGGGGTGGTGGATGTGTTCCGCCTGAGCCGTCCGGAGCTGACCGCATGGCTTTTGGGAAAGGATGCACTGTGTACATATCTTGCCGGGAATACGATCCGCACAGCGGAGTCTTATGCCGCGGGGAAGCCGTGGAGCCGCGTGATCTGGGATGTGACGGCGGTGGGCTTTCTGATGAACCGCGACGGGCGTCTGATGCACGGCCGCGCGGAGGCGGTGCGCCTTCCGACCTATGACGGGCATTACAGTCAGCAGGCGGAGGATCGGCAGTATCTGTATATTGACGTGATCCATCGGGACGCGCTGATGGAAGATCTGCTCCGCAGTCTGACAGGAGAGGAAACGGTATGACGGTATGAAAATTCTGAATTTCGGATCGCTGAACATCGACCATGTCTATCAGGTCCCGCATTTTGTACGTGCGGGGGAAACATTGGGCGCGATATCGCTTGCGCGCCATGCCGGTGGCAAGGGACTGAACCAGTCGGTGGCGCTTGCACGGGCCGGCGCGCGGGTCGCACATGCGGGATGCATGGGAGCGGACGGCGATTTTCTGTTGGAACTGCTACGTGAAAACGGCGTGGATGTGAGCGGCGTGCGGCGCATCGGAGAACCGACCGGCCATGCCGTGATCCAGGTGGAGGACGGGGGTCAGAACAGTATTCTGCTCTACGGGGGCGCAAATCGGTGTGTGGATGCGGACTGGATCGACCGTGTGCTTTCCTCCTGTGACAAAGGGGATCTGCTGCTGGCACAGAATGAGATCAGCCATCTTGCGTATCTTCTGGAAGCGGCGCACCGGCGCGGGATGATTGTGGCGCTGAATCCGTCGCCGATCGATGACAGCCTGAAAGAGGCGCCGCTTGCGAAGGTGGACTGGTTTCTTCTGAATCGTCTGGAAGCGGAGGCTCTGGCGGGCATGGGGACGGTACCGCAAGCGGAGCGCGGAGGCTCCGGGGAAACCGGAGAGGCTGCGGTAGAGGAGGCAGAAAAGGCGCAGACGGCCGAAGGGGCGGCGGAAGCAGAAAAGACAGAGGCAGAGGCAGAGGCAGAGGCAGAGGCAGAGGCAGAGGCAGAGGCAGAGGCAGAGGCAGAGGCAGAGGCAGAGGAAAAACGGCTGGCCGCACGTTTGTGCGCACGGTATCCCCAGGCCTCCTTCGTCATGACATTGGGGGAGCGCGGCGCCGTTTGCTTTGGAAGAGCGGGAGAGTGCCGTACGCCGGCGGTGCGGGTGCGTGCCGTGGATACAACCGGGGCCGGAGACACCTTCACGGGATATTTCCTGGCTGCGTGGTCGGCCGGAGAGCCACTGGTGCGTTGCATGGAGCGCGCGAGCCGCGCGGCGGCGCTGGCAGTGACCCGCCCCGGCGCGGCGGAATCGATTCCGTACGCCAGGGAAATCTGAGAAAAGACACCCGTGTGTCGCTAAAAGCCGGACAATCTTTTCGCAATTTGCAAAACGCAGAAAAAAGGCGCGGATCGTCCATTCCTATGCGTGCACCAGAAAAAGACATATAAAGCGCCCCGTGTGGCTTGAAGATGGCAGACGCCTCGCCGGGGGCGGTAAAACAAACGGCAACATGTACCCGGCAGTGGAAAATCATATATAGGTTTGCATCGCGGAAGTCCCTGCACCGGAAAAAAGCTGGCCCCGTGCGTTGTAACGCACGGGGCCAGCTTTTGCTGCTTCTTGTGTACAGGAAAAGACTGCCGCTGCGCCATGCTTTTTTCTGGCGTATGGGACGAACGCACCCCAAGACGGTTCCCCATCGACGGATCTCCTTCCGGAGGCCGGCCCGGAGAACGCAGAAGAGCGGCAGCTTACTTTTGTTCACCCATTATTCTTCTTCCAGCAGACCGGCCTTGCGGAGTGTGTTCAGGAAGGTCTGCAGATCTCGTTGCGCCGTCTCCTGGTCAATGTCGTAATCGCGGAGCATGGCAGCCATGAGTGCGGCTTCGTCGGTCGGCGATTCCAGCAGATGCCAGAGATAGGCGCCGGTTTCATTCAGCTTGAGCATACCATGGAAGCGATCGGCGGCCTCTCCGACCGGAACAACAATGCGGTTGCCCGCCACTTCGCGCAGCAGAAAATTGTCACGGATTTTCATGGGGTGGTACTCCTTTCACGGCAGTGAGCGTACGGAAGGAGAGCTCCGCTGCCTCGGGCTCCATATTGCACCCGAGCAGGAATACCGGCACCTTCCGGAGCAGGATATCGGTAAAACGCAGAGTAAGATCCATCTCCGCAGCGTTGCGCGGGCGCAGGAGCTGATGGAGGATGCGGTCGAGCGCCTCGGAGGAGGAAAGCGGACGGATACGGTTTTCCGGGCTCTGTTCCAGAAAGCAGAGCGCGGCAAGCGGTGCGGAGGTATTGGTGTTCCATCCTTCCTTTCCGCACCAAGGGGTACCGTAGGCAAAAATCTGACCATCCGCATGCAGGCGGAGAATCGGCTTGTCCCCGTTGATCACGCTGACCCTGTCACCGAAACAACGGCGCCAGAGCGCAATGTGTGTGCTTTTCCCGGTTTTGCTTTTGGCGGAGAAGGCATAGGCATAGCCGTCGCAGGCAACAACGGCAGCATGGATCAGCATGGCATCGCGGTGGAGAATGCAGGTGCAAAGCTTGCGATACATGCAGATGCTTTCATGGTAACCGCGGCTGAACCCCGGACTTTCCTTCTCAGAGGCATCGATCTCCTCCTCGGAAACCGAAATGCGAAAATCGGGGGTAGCATTCCCGGTTCCGTCCGGGAGACGATAAGCGGCGCATTGGCGCTCCAGCCTGGGATAGCGGTTCTGAAACTCGACGGTGAAGTCGGCGATGCGGTAAAACGGCATACATACTCCTCGGAAAAAAAGACGGCGGGCAGGGACAAGCCTGCCTGCCGCATATTCTGGAAATCAGTGCACAATGCAACGCTCGGTATCGATATCGAAGATGTGCAGACGTCCGGTATCGAGGGCAACCTTGACACGGTCGCCGGCGCGGGAAGTAGAGCGGGGCGAAACGCGCGCGATAAGGTTGGAGGTATCCTCTTCCTGTCCGAGATAGCGGAGGTACAGATAGATTTCGGCACCCATAAGCTCGGTCACATCGACATCTACCTCAATGACATTATCGGGCATGCTGGAGAGGTACATCGGTTCGTCGTGAATACACTCGGGGCGGAGTCCAAGCACGACCTCGCGGTCAATATATTCCTTGAGGCCGGGGTTGTTGGCCTTGTCGGGAGGGAGCTTCAGGGAATTTTCGCCGAAGTTGACATACAGGTCGTTGTCCTTCTTGACGAGCTTGGCGTTGATGAAGTTCATCTGGGGCGTTCCGATGAATCCGGCCACAAAGGTATTGACGGGATAATCGTACAGATTCTGCGGGGTGTCAACCTGCTGAATCAGACCGTCCTTCATAACGACGATACGCGTCGCCATGGTCATAGCCTCGGTCTGGTCGTGGGTAACGTAGATGAAGGTGGTACCGACTCTCTTGTGGATCTTGGTCAGCTCGGTTCTCATGGAAGCACGGAGCTTTGCATCGAGGTTGGAAAGCGGTTCGTCCAGAAGGAAGACCTTCGGGTTACGAACGATGGCGCGTCCGAGCGCGACACGCTGCTTCTGACCGCCGGACAAAGCCTTCGGCTTTCTCTCGAGCAGGTGATTGATATCCAGGATACGTGCGGCCTCTTCCACACGGCGCTTGATTTCCTCCTTGGAGATCTTGCGCAGTTTCAGGCCGAAGGCCATGTTTTCGAACACGGTCCTATGCGGATACAGAGCGTAGTTCTGGAACACCATGGCGATATCGCGATCCTTAGGGGCAACATCGTTGACCAGAACGTCGCCGATAAAGAGTTCGCCTTCGCTGATTTCCTCAAGTCCTGCGATCATACGGAGTGTGGTGGACTTACCACAACCGGAAGGGCCGACCAGGACGAGGAACTCCTTGTCCTTGACTTCAAGACAGAAGTCAGAAACGGCCGTAACGCCGCCGGGATATTTTTTATAGATATGCTTCAGGGACAAACTTGCCATGGGAATCCTCCTCTGTTTTGCCGAAAGTACAGCAATTTACTATCTTATTATACCAAAAGGGCATGGAAATGAAAAGAGTGCAACTGAACAAACTTTCGCGTCTTGCTTTGTCGGAACTGCACAAAAAAGGCGAAAATCGCGCTGGATCCGAGAAGAATGTTTCGGTACATTTTCTAATAAATTAGAATTAATTTTTGGCTTCGGAAAGGTTTTTGCAGGAGAGGGAAATGCGTTTGCGAGAAAGATCGACGCTTTTGATGCGGACCTCGATGACATCGCCGACCGAGACCATCTCGCGGGGGTGGGAGATAAAGCGGTCGCTCATTTCGGAAACATGGAGCAGACCGTCCTCATGGACGCCAATGTCGACAAACGCGCCGAAGTCGACCACATTGCGCACGGTACCGCGCAGGAGCATGCCTTCTTTGAGATCTTTCATTTCGAGGACATCCGAGCGGAGGACGGGAGCAGGAGCGGTATCGCGGATATCGCGTCCGGGCTTTTCCAGCTCGGCAACGATATCCAGGAGGGTCGGCTCTCCGCAGCCGAGCTGGGCGCAGACCTTATCGATGCCGCGCAGCGTGATCTTGGCACGCAGCATGCCGATCTGGCCACTGCGGACGTCTTCCTTGGTGTAGCCGAAAAGCGCGAGGAGGCGGCCGGTGAGCTCGTAGGATTCGGGGTGCACGCCGGTATTGTCGAGCAACTCCTCGGAATCGGGAACGCGCAGGAAGCCGGCGCACTGTTCATAGGCTTTCTGTCCGATTTTCGGCACCTTGAGGATCTGCGCGCGGCTGCGGAACTCCCCGTTTTCCTCGCGGTAGGCGACGATGCTTTTGGCAGCGGAGGCGCTGATGCCGGCAATATAGGAAAGGAGCGAATAGGAAGCGGTATTCACATCCACGCCGACGGCGTTGACGCAGTCCTCCACAACGCCGCCGAGCGTCTCGGAAAGGCGCGCCGGCTTCATGTCATGCTGATACTGACCGACGCCGATGGCCTGGGGCTCGATTTTGACCAGCTCGGCCAGCGGATCCTGCAGACGGCGCGCAATAGAGACGGCAGAGCGTTCGGTGACGTCAAAATCGGGGAATTCCTCAGCCCCGAGCTTGGAGGCGGAGTAGACGCTGGCGCCTGCTTCGCTGACGATCGTATAGCGAACATCGCGGTTGATTTCAGGTGACCGGAGGGTTTCGGCAATGAACTGCTCGCTCTCACGGGAGGCGGTTCCGTTTCCGATGGCGACCACATCGACGGCGTAGCGACGGATGAGCCGGATCACGGTTTCGCGGCTGCGGGGGATATCCTCACGGGGCTTGGTGGGATAAATGACGGCGGTATCCAGGACCTTTCCGGTGCTGTCCACAACGGCCAGCTTGCATCCGGTGCGGTAGCCGGGGTCGTATCCGAGCACGGTTTTTCCTTTGAGCGGGGAGATCATGAGCAGATTGCGCAGATTGTCGGCGAAGACACGGAGCGCGCCCTCACAGGCCTCATCAAACAGGTCGGAGCGGATTTCACGTTCGATGGAAGGAAAGATAAGCCGATCGTAGCTGTCGCGGATGGTGCGCATGAGGTAGGGAACAGCGGGACTGTTCTTGTCCTTTATGATATGGGCGGCCAGCTTGGCGATGGCCTCCTCCTCGGGCAGCTCGATGCTGACCTTGAGAAAGCCCTCTTTTTCGCCGCGATTGATGGCAAGAATCCGATGTGGCCGCAGCTTCCGGATCGGTTCGTTGAACGCATAATAGTCTTTATAGACCGAGTCCTCCTCCTTGGCTGCGGAAGTGACAAGAGAACCATTCTGCACGGTGAACGCACGGAGCATTTTACGGTATTCGGCCTCATTGGAAATATCTTCTGCGAGAATGTCCAGGGCACCGGCCAGCGCGGCATCGGCGTCCGGTACCTCACCGTCCTCCCGTACATACGCCGCAGCAGCCTCCGGGATGGAGGGGGTGTACGCAGGATTCTGTGCAGCGATCAGCTCGGCGAGAGGACCGAGCCCACGTTCGCGCGCGACCGAAGCGCGTGTCTTGCGTTTGGGGCGGAAGGGGCGGTAAATGTCCTCCAGCTCGACCAGCGTAACGGCGCGGTCCAGTGCGGTGCTGATTTCGGGCGTGAGCTTTTCCTGCGCGCGGATGAGCTCGGCGATCTCGGCGCGGCGCTCGTCCAGCTTGCGCAGATAATGGAGGCGGTCTTCCAGTTTCCGGAGCGCGACGTCGTCCAGGCTGCCTGTGACCTCCTTGCGGTAGCGTGCAATGAAAGGAACGGTATTTCCTTCATCCAGGAGTGCAACCGTCTTTTCCACCTGTTCGACCGACAGGTTCAGCTCCTTGGCGAGTGCTTGCATGATGTCCATGGTATTTCTCCTTTTTCTATGTCGGCGGCGCGAAGCCGCTCAATTTCCTGATCGGAGCAGGGGCGGAAGGCCCCGCGCGGCAGATCGGCATCGAGGCGGATCCCGGCAAAGGCAATCCGCTCGAGTGCGGTCACGCGGGATCCGAGTGCGGCGATCATGCGCTTGATCTGGTGATACTTTCCCTCGGTCAGCGTGATCTGTCCGCCGCACCGGTCGGGTGTGCAGAGCAGGGCTGCCGGCTTGCAGATTTCGTCGCCAAGCGGCATGCCGGCCAGTATTTCGGCTTCGGCAGAGGGGGGCAGGGCGGGAGTACAGGAAAACGCGTACACCTTTTCTACATGGTGCTTTGGGGAGAGGAGACGGTGTGCCAGGGCGCCGTCATCGGTCAGAAGCATAAGGCCGACGGTGTCCCTGTCCAGCCGCCCGCAGGGAAAGAGTCCGCGCTTCTGCATGTCGGGTGGCAGCAGCTCGGTTACGCAGGGAAAACGGCCATCCTCGGTTGCACTGATATATCCTGCGGGTTTATTGAGCAGAATATACAGAAAACGGCGGTAAAGGATGGGGAGCCCGTCCAGTGTCACCGCATCCCTGTCCGGATCGATATGCAGAGCGGCGGATCGGACCGGTTCGCCGTTGACGGCAATGCGCCCGGTACGGACGGCGGCATCCGCCTCGCGGCGGGAGAACAGGCCGCAGGCGCTGAGAAAGCGGTCAAGGCGCACGGCAACTCCTTTCCGCCCGCACGGGCAAAGGCATTTTTCTTAGTATACCATATTTTTGGCGGCAAGTAAAGCGTGGCGGGAAAACTTCCGGGAAAAATCTCTGTGTTATGCGGGGCTTGCATTTTTACAGAACTGTGGTATACTTATAAAGAGGAAAGGATCCAGGGGAAGGAGGTGCTGTATGCCGAAGGACAGAACGCGATATGTGACCCAGGCAGCAATGATTGCTGCCATATATGCCATTCTTACCTATGCCTGCGCGATCTTTTCCCAGGGTATGTTTCAGTTCCGCCTGGGAGAGGCGATGATGATCCTGCCGTATTTTACCCCGGCGGCAATTCCGGGCCTGTTTCTCGGATACCTGATCGGATATTTTCTGCTGGGGAGCCTGTGGGACGCGATTTTCGGGGGTCTTGGGGCGCTGGTAGCGGCGACGCTGACCTATCTGATCGGAAAATATCTTGGCCGGTTCGGCTTTGCACGGTATCTGGCTTCGATTCCGCCGATCGTCACCACGGCCATTGTAATGCCGCTGATTCTCATGTATGTATACGAAAGCACAGAGGTATA
>CALWTT010000049.1 GCA_944384545.1 uncultured Clostridia bacterium
TCGGGGAAACAAACCGATAGCACAGCGCCACCATCCGGGGACGGTCATAGGGGGGCGCACGCACCGGCACAAGAGCATAGATGTGCTCAACGCTGCCCGATCTCACGCTCCCGAAGATTTTCCGCAGGATCCTTTTGCTCCGCAGCGTTTTGCCGGTTGCACGTCCCACTTTCTTCCAGCGCACTCTGCAGGGCGGTCGCCAATGCACGCATTCGTCCCGCATCCACCTTGCATACGCGGCGGTCATAGGTCAGCAGGCCATTGGTCTCATCCTCTACATCTGAGAGCTGCGTGTACACCGCGGCGCACAGTCCACCCCTGCGGATCGCCGGAAGAATCTGGTCCCGGTACAACGAGCAGATGCCGTCCTCCAATGCCTCCGTGCTCTTATACTGCCGGTATCCGTAGGATTTCCCGGGTCGGAATACATGGCCGGGCAAAGCACAGGAATATCCCCCGAATTCTGAAAGGATGCGCGGCAAGGGAAAATGCTTTCGCGCCTGCGGTCGCGGCGGCCGCAGGCGCACCGCACGGAAATAGACATGCAGGCTTTCCACATCACTCTCTCCACCTGCAAACCAGCCGGAGGCAGTGTCGATCCAACGGGTCGGATCTGCCGATTTCAGCCGGCGATAGCACGCCGTGCTGTCAAACTGTCCCCACCCCTCGTTGAATATGGTGTACAGGCAGACGGACGGATGACCGCGCAGACGGTCTGCCGTTGCGTCCATCGCAGCACAGAAGGCTGCACGGGTAGCAGGATCCCGATGCATTCGCCGGTCCTTCCTGTGCCGCAGACCCAGCGTCGGAAGCAGCGTATCCCGCCAAAACGAGTAACGGCCGTTGTTGACCATATCCTGAAATACAATCATGCCGAGACGGTCACAGGCATAATAAAACAGGGCAGGTTCCACCTTTATATGCTTACGAAGCGTATTGAACCCGAGCGCCTTCATCGCGCAGATGTCCTTTTCGTAACACACGGGGGAGGCCGGCGTATACAATCCGTCGCTGTAATACCCCTGATCCAGCACCGCGTGGAAAAAGAAGGGGGTCCCGTTGAGGCAGAGGCGGGCAACTTCCCCCTGTCGCTCTACCGTAAGATGGCGGACCGCAAAATACGAGGCGACGTGATCCTCTCCCGCCTGTACGGTATACCGGTACAGATACGGGTCCGACGGCGACCACAGGCGGGGCGCAGACCATGCAAAAAAGGCATGTCCGCCGTGCAGTGCGCAGGTATGCTGCCCATCCGGCGCGATCAAAGAGACGGTTCCGTCCTTCGGTCCCTCCACAGAAATTTCCACGCCTTTCTCCGAATACACGGCATGCACCGCACGGATATACGACCGGCATACGCTTTCCAGCCATACGGTCTGCCAGATACCCGAAATCGGCGTATACCACATTCCCCCCCGACGCTCCCGCTGCTTTCCGTACGGATACACACCGTCGCTCAGCGCATCGCGCACGCAGACCTCCAACAGATTCTCGGGTTGCAGATATTCCGAAATGTCAAAGGAAAACGGTTCGTAGCCGCCGGCATGACTGCCCACCCGCACGCCGTTCAAGAACACTTCCGCCACCTGATCCACCGCCCCGAAATGCAAAAACACAAGATCCCGGCGGAATCCCTCCGGCAGCGAAAATCGGCGGCGGTAGATCAGGTGCGGATGCGCCCCCATCGAACGTCCGATACCCGAGAGCACCGACTCGGGCGGATAGGGGACGCGGATCCGTTCTTCCGGAGCCTCCGGACCGGCGCAGAACGACCACATCCCATTCAGGCAAAAGAACGAGTCCCGCTCCAGCAACGGACGCGGATATACCGCCCAGGGGTCTTCCTCCCGAAGCTGCTCTCCCTCCGGCGTCAGAAGCGGTTTCGTGCGGACATTTTTCATGCATGCGCCTCCTTCTGCGACGCGCGATCGACATGCAGCGCGGATATCAAAACGGCATACGGCCGGGTGCCATTCGGTTTCCTGTAAAATACCGCGGGACGTGTGTTGCAAATTGCGTTATAAACCGTGAACGGGCGGTTCGCTCTCCGGGTTCCGCAGCACAAAGCGGTTTCGTTTTCTCTCGCTGTACGCTTCTGTTTTCCGGCGTCACGCCGGCACAGCTTTCCGTCATTCGCGTCCCTGTCGGCAAATTCCTATCCGGAAAACTCTGCGCGATGCTCTTCAAAAAATTCGTGCCAGATGCGTACATTTTCCAGAGTAGTCCACGGGCGCTGACAAATCGGCGTTTCGTCCAGATTGTATATCACCGCGCCCCGCATCGAAAGAAAAAACGGTGAATGCGTCGACAGAATACACTGGCAACCGTAGAAGCGCACTGCTTCCTCTATATACTGTGCAAGACGTATCTGCCAGGATGCGGACAGACTGTTTTCCGGTTCATCCAGAATATACAGTGCATTCTCCCGGATCTGTTCGGTAAAATACGCATAGGCGCTTTCGCCGTTCGATTTCCCTACCAACTCACGCGGCAACCGCCGGGACACATACTTCGATTTCGTCCGGCTCTTGGCCTCCACGCGACGCTTGAATTCCTCATACTCCGAAAGCGAGTGCAGCTGACAGGGCGTCGTGCGTGCCTCGTCATATTCGGCAAAAAGCTCGGCCCGCCGCTGCGCAACCCCGTCGTTGACCGCGCGGACATTGAGCAGAAAGTCAAACACATCGTCGCTTGCAATCATGCGGCTTCCCTCCGGCGCCCTGTTCCCGTATGTCCATTGCACTTTGCACAGATCGAGATATGCCCCGGTATACGGCGTCCGTGTATACGGTGCTTCCCGGTGCAGTTGTAATTTCTCGGCGATCAGATTCAGGCAGGTCGTCTTTCCGGATCCGTTTCCGCCATACAGCATCGTCATCGGCGCAAAATGCAGCGTACCGAGGCCTCGCCCGCTGAATACACGGAACGGATAGACATTGTTATGATCATAGCACTGCATCTCCAGCTGATACGGAAAAGAAAGCAGGTATCCATCCTCTTCCAGGTCGGATGGAAAACCGAATGCGGAAAGATATTGCATACCCCACCTCTCTGTATTTATCAGGCTCCCTATAAATGCACAAATGTCGGAACATGGCCGGTCGCAGGCAGAATCTTCCCGAACAGATCCGCCGTCCGTATACGCAGACTCGACGTATTCACGCAAGGGTGACAGCCGAAGTATTCCGCGCCCCGCCATTCTTCATCCATCAGCAGTCTGACCGCATGTCCCCGGTCATGCATCAGGCCGAGCACACTGACCGATCCCGGCTGTACGCCAAGCAGCTCCTGCATTTTCTCCGCCGTCCCGAAAGAAAGACGCGCACTGCCGATCTGCTCCGACAGATCCCGCGTCCGGAAAATTTTCTTCCCGGGCAGCATCAGCAGATAAAACGCGCTTTGCTGCCGATTGGCGAGAAACAGGTTTTTGCATATTGCTGCGTCCAGTACGCGATCGATTTCCGCACATACTTCCATGGTCATGGCCGGCGCATGATCGATGCGCTCGTATATCACGCCCAATCGGTCCAGAAACGCATAGGTCTGCATCTCCACCGCAGAACGCCCTTCTCCGGAGGCGGGGCCCCCTTTCTCCCGTGTCAGCACCGTTTTTTCCCTTCTTCTTTTTCCTGTCTGTCTCGTCGGATTCCTTACTTTTTACTTTCCTCTTTTGTGCGTATACGGGACGCCGTATTCTGCGCCTGCCTCTCTCCGGCAGGACTTCGCACCATACGGGGGTCTCCATATATCAAAAAGGCGGATTCTCTATGTGGATCTGGCAGGCGGCCATTGCCTGTAATGCGATCCTGTGCTTTTCCGGCGTCACGCCGGCACAGCAGGATGCGTCCACGACAATCTCTGTCTCCGGCAGGGCCGCTCGCAACAAAATGGCATTCGACAATACACATACATCTGTGCATACGCCGATCAGCGTTATGCGCCCATAGTGCTGCTCCCGGTTCTCCCGCGCCAGCATTTCCGCAAGTTCTATCGATCCGAAGGTCGGCTTGTCGATCACTGCGTCCTGGCGCAGGTCCTGCAATGCATCTGTAATTTCCCACCCGTGTGTTCCGTATAGGCAATGCGGCACCGGCAACTTTCGCCCTTCCTGGGTTTGCAGATAATCCTCCCGGTGCGTGTCCCGCGTATAGAGAACCCGCCCCTTGAAATGCCCGATGTACTCCCGTACGCGGGGGACAATCTCCTGCGCTTCTGCCGTACCCAATGCGCCATCGATAAAATCCCTCTGCATGTCGACCACAATCAGGACTTCTTTCTCTTCCATCGTCTCTTCCTTCCTTTTCACTTTCCCAGCCCTTTCCCGCTTTGCAACCGCACAGGTTCACACTCTGTGCGGTTTGTTTTCCGTGCTTTCATTGCTCCCGTATCTGCCGCAACACAATTTATCGTCCGGGGGGCGCTGACCGTATCACGCCGCATCGCCCGGTGCCCTTGCCCGTCTGTTCCCTCTTTTCCCTTGTGCTTTCCTGCCTCCGGGATGCCCGTTATCCTTCCGGCTGCACGTGCTCCGGTCTTTTTCCGTACGCGCTCAGTATGCGCGATAGCCGCAAAGGGCCATCACGCCCCGGCCGATCCCGGCAAGCAGCACCATGGCCGTGGCACAAACGGCCGATAAGGTCAGAAATCCCGTGATCAGGCAAGAGAACGTCATGCATCCGTTCGTCAAGCCGGAAAGGCCCGCAGGCCACACCATATACAGCACCGCGTCGACGGCAAGCAAAAGCAACAGCAAATACAGCAGTCCGCGCAGTCCGGTCCGGATATCCGCCGGGCTGATTTCCATGTGCCCCGCAATCATGACAGAAAAAGTCAGAAAAATCCACCACAGCCATTGGCGGACCGCCCGCGCGGAAAACAATGCCAACACGACACCACCGATCCGCCCCATATAATCCCCCAGCAGATTCTTGGCCCCAGCCGGCGGGGAGAGCATCGCGTCCATTACCTCGCCGCATAGATCCGGAAGCAGCAGGTACAAGAGGAGCAGAAGCACGCCGCTTCCGCCCAGAATCGGCGCTATGCCGATGAAAAAGTTCCCCATGCTTTGATAAGGATTGCGCGGATTGTACCGATGATACACGTAGCCCAACGGTCCTTCCGCGCTCGGCCGGAACAGTCGCATCCCGGTGATCTGATGGCCGAACAAAAGACACATCGCCGCATGGCTCAGCTCATGCACCGGCGTTCCCAGTACACCCGTGCACAAAAGAATCCGCGCGCCTGCACCACCAAGCAGACGGCAGAACAGACGCCGGCACAGCGACAGCCAGGCGCCGAACAGCAACAGGATCCCCACCGTGAACAATGTCTGTATACCGAATTCCGACAAAATCGTCATAGCTTTCCGAGACGACGCCCGCATCCCTTTCCGCCCCGCGCTGCCTTCCGCAGCCGATGCGTCTTTCCCTCTGTTCCTTATCCCGATTATACCACGCTGCCCCCACGATTGCAACCGTCATATGCGTCTTCGCACGGCGGAACACACAAAACGCCATTCCGGGATTCTGTCCTGACCCGGAACGGCGTTTCACTCATATGCAGACATTTTTCTGCTCAGAAAAATGATTTTTGTTTACTGCACACTTTCTATCAGATTGGCGTACGTTCCCGGGAAAAACAGGAACAGAACGACCAATGCCATCAGCGCGTAAAAAATAATGCGCACAGCAAAACTGCGCTTCGAAAGTGCTTCCATACCCACTACGCCCACCAAAGCAATGGAGCCGTAATTCCGGAGGATTTCCAGAATATTCATGATTGCGCCTGCCGGTATGAATCTGAAGTTTGCATTCAGAATCCATATGGCATATACCACAATCAGTACGATTGCCAGAATTTCTCCCAGCAAATCCCAGAAGGTTTCTTTTGCTTTCCTGAACATATTTCCTCTCCTTTCTTTTTTCAGTAGATGTTTCCATTATAAAGGATCGCACCGTGTTTGTCAACAGAGAAAATTCTTGTTTTCGCTCTGCATTCTTTCTCTGCTTTCTCCTCTTTACGCCGTAACGATCCCCCTTTTATTTCGTATTTTCATGCGGACGTCCGCACCAGGGGCAGACCGCACGTTCCAGAACCGTATAGGTATACAACGCTCCGCAACTCGGACAGGTTACGCTCATTATCTCCTCCGCCGGGTTCTCATTGGTGTTCAGGCGCAATGTATCCCCGTCAAATATATACCCGAGCAGATAACAATTGTCCAGACACACCTTGATCCGACGACGGATTTCCTCCTCACTCTCGTACAGATGCCGGGACAGGTCTGCCACCGATAAAACGTTCTCACGCCGCACCGCAAGCACAAGGCGCAGATACCCTCTCCGCTGCCCGTATGCCACCCAGAACAGCGGCGTTCCGTAAAAACCGAACACCGTTGCGGCGATCCCCACTGCCATCAGTATGTACATCTGTCCCGACGCACCCCATATAATCCCTATGATTCCCAACGGCAACAGAATGCTCGCAATCAGACTGAATATCAGATACTTTCTCAGGTCCCTATCGATTCTTTCCATCTTCCCCTCCCACATTCCATTCTCAACAGTCTATCTACCGCTATTGTAAGCAATTCCGTCACAAAAGTCAACCCCCATTCCCTCTGCCGTAAAAATTCCTTTCCTGTATCTTCGCATCCTTCATATTTCCCCGGCAGCTCTCATACATATGTTCCGGAGGTGATTCCTTTGGTCATATCCGGCAAAAAACTCCTCATCTGTATTGCCATTCCCCTGCTCACGGGGCTTCTCGCCGCATTGCTCACACGCGACAGTATGGCCGCTTTCGATACACTCGTCAAGCCGCCGCTTTCCCCGCCCGGTTGGCTTTTTCCCGTCGTTTGGACGATCCTTTATATTCTCATGGGTATTGCTTCCTATCTCGTCCTCACCTCCCGAAAAAACAATGTGCAGATCCGTCGGGCCCTCTCTCTCTATGCACTCCAGCTCCTCTTCAACTTCTTCTGGCCCATCCTTTTCTTTCGTATGCAGCGCTATCTCTTTGCGTTCTTCTGGCTGCTCCTCCTCGAGTTGCTGATCCTTCTGACCACCCTGCGTTTCAGCCGTATTTCCGATACCGCGGCAAAACTTATGATCCCCTATCTGATCTGGGTCGCCTTTGCCGGGTATCTGAATCTCGGAATAGCATTGCTCAACGGCTGAATACAAAAAACCCGGATGACCGCCCGATAAGTGACGCTGTCCGGGTTTCCTTTTTTATAGATACTGACGCGCTTCCTCGCACAGATCCTCTTCCAGACGGATCAGGCGCTTCGCAATGTCCTTGGAATGCTCGCTGGCCGCCTCGTACTGATTCAGATACCGGCTCAGTGACTTCACTCCCATGTTACATCCGTCGGTAATCAGATCCGCTACTGTACGGTCCGAATCCCGCAACCCCAGCATCACGTTCGTCTTCATCCACGACATACCTTTCGCAAGTGGGTTCGGATTCTTACCCATATCATGATAGTCATGCAGGATGTTCCGTATCTCTTCCTTCAACTGCATGTGAGCGTCTCTGCTCTCCGTCAGACTCTGTCGAAGATTCGCATCCTTTGTATACTGCAGCACCTCCTCGATCGAGCTGACACCCATCTTGATTCCTGCATCGCACTCGCGCAGCAATTTTACTGTATCCTGTTCTATCATCTTTTCTTCCCCGTATTTCCGAGATTCTGTTTGTCAGTATCCATTCTCCCGCTGTTTATTCCGGCTGCCCGGCCGATTTCCGGTTCTGCCACCATACCTGTTCGCCGTGTATCAATGCGTACCGGTGGAGCGTCTTTCCTTCCAGGTCCTCTTCCTGCATCCCCACTGCCTGTATCCGCCGATTGTCATAACAGGTATAATAATACACGCCGCTCTCTATATGACAGCAGGACGTATACACCGTAATTTCACTGTGCCCCGCTCCGTCCCGACAACACCCGCAGGGCTGGGAGACCGTTCCCAGAATGTGAAACGCGCGGCTCAGACCCGACACTTCTCCGCCTTCCGGATCCTGCGCATTCATGCGCATGAACGCCGCACGTACAAAACGCGAACCCGAGGACAAATCGCCCGGAAGGCCGATGGCTCCCATCCCACGGCTGTATGCATGCAAATGAAGTGCCGGGGAAAAACGGTTCTCCGGCGGATCCGCCGTCAGATGCATATAATTGTTCAGCGCCTGCATCTGCTGCGGAAAGGAGGGGTTGTTTGTCAGTACACCCACCGGATTCGGATACACATATACATCCCCGTCCTCCGGCTCCACCGTCACTGCCTCCCCGCGGTCCGCAAGCAGCCAATGCAATTCCGCCGGCGGGTGCTCCGCGTCAAACGCAGTATCCACCACACGGATCTTCCGGAGGCAACTAACCGCTTCCTGCACGGTCGCACAACGCCCCAGCAGATACGGCAGCATCTCAAACTGCGCAAGGCTGACCCTGCCCTCGGCAGGCGCCCCGTACCCACCATGCCCGACATAGTTGAGACCGCACATATACAGTCCTTTTTCGTTGACGGCATCGTAATACAACGGATAGTCTTCCCGTACACATCCGATTCCGATGATCGCATACTGCCGCTCTGCATGCCCCGTGTGACGATACCGGAATCGATAATTCCGAGGCGTAAGGACGACCTCCTCTCCGTAGGATGTGTCATGATCCAGGGTCCTGCCGCAATATACTCCATCCCGTGTGTCGCATGTGACAGCCGTACACATCGATTTTCTCCTTTCCGACCTGTGCTGTTTTTATTGTGCACCGTGCCGCCCGCTTTATCCGTTGCATCGCGGCACATGCCGTACTTCTGTACACTTACAAACCGGTTCGCCACCCGGCTGTTTTCTCGGAAAACGATTTCCATAAGGATTCCGGAGCGTTTGTATCGGCCTGACAAAGGCGTGAATATATGCTGTTCTCCTCAAACAGCCCGAGTGACCATCGCCAACGACATTGGCGGCGCGCACGGGAAAGCCCTTACCGCAACGAACAGTAGCTGCAACAAAAAAGACAATTACCGAAGCAATTGCCTTTTTGTTCCTGTATTGTATATGATCAGAGTGTTCATCACGCACTGGATAAAGAAAAAGTGTCCGCAACCTCCGTTGCGGGCACTCTGACTGGTGCGCGAGACGGGACTTGAACCCGTATGGATAAACCACACGCCCCTCAAACGTGCGCGTCTGCCAGTTCCGCCACTCGCGCGTGAACGTTGCTATTATAGCAGGCACTGCCGGATTTGTCAAGGGTTTTTCAAAATTTTATAGTGGCCCGGCAATGGCATACGCTTTTTTCTTTCTCCTTCCTTTTTGCTGTCCCCTCTTGACAAAATGATTTCTTTTTGATATCATATTGATAACAAATATATCTGCAAAGGAGAAAAAGCTATGCAACAGAATTCCGCCGCGCCGAAAAATATGGTCGACGCCTCCATTCAGGAAGTTCCTTATCCGCACAGAAAGGGAATGCCGGTCCTGATTCTCGGCCTCCTTTTGTCTCTTATCGATATTGCGGGCATTATTTACGGTGCCTTTCAGATCGAGACCGCAGAGAATCCGGTGCTGTTTGCCGTCTGCATGATCCTGCTCTTCTTTCTCTGGATTCCCCTGGCGGGGCTGCGCGTTCTGCAACCCCAGGAGGCACTCGTCCTCACGCTCTTCGGAAAATATGTCGGTACGCTCCGCAAGGAGGGCTTCTATTTTATCAATCCCTTCTGCAGCGCGGTCAATCCCGCGGCAAAAACCCAGCTGAAGCAGAGCGGCGATGTGAACGACGCGGCTTCGGGACGCGGCGACGCCATCAATGAAATCGCTGTCACCGGGAAGAAAATGTCGCTCAAGGCCATGACCCTCAACAACAGCCGTCAGAAAATCAATGACTGCCTCGGCAATCCGGTTGAAATCGGTATGGCGGTGATCTGGCGGGTCGTGGATACCGCCAAGGCGGCCTTCCTCGTCGATAACTACAAGGCCTATCTCTCCCTGCAGTGTGACAGTGCACTGCGCAACATCGTGCAGATCTATCCTTATGACGTGGCACCCAATGTGGATACTACCGGAGACGGTCTGGCCGATGAGGGCAGTCTGCGCGGATCCACCGAGGTCGTCTGCAAGCGCATCCGGGACGAGATTCAAAGCCGCGTCCAGAGTGCGGGCCTTGAAGTTCTCGATGCGCGTATTACCTACCTCGCCTACGCACCCGAAATCGCCGCCGTTATGCTGCAGCGGCAGCAGGCTGCCGCCATTATCGATGCGCGCCGCATGATCGTGGATGGGGCTGTCGGCATGGTCGAAATGGCGCTGGACCGTCTTTCCGAAGGCGGTCATGTGGAGCTGGATGAGGAACGCAAGGCTGCCATGGTCTCCAATCTCCTCGTGGTTCTCTGCGGAAACAGAGATGCACAACCGGTGGTCAATTCCGGTACACTGTACGGCGGATGAACAGGCAGGACAAAAAGCAGATCCCTCTCCGGCTTCCGGATTCCCTGTACCGGGATCTTTCTGCCTGGGCACAGGAAGATTTCCGCTCCCTCAACGGGCAAATCGAATACCTGCTTTCCGAATGCGTACGCAAAAGAAAAAAGGCGCGATACACTTCCTCTGATACCGATCCGGGCACCCACGGCGATCCGAAAAACTGAATCCGAATAGCAGCGCCCCGTCACGGCATGTCCGTGACGGGGCGCTGTTTTCCCAAAGATTCCAAGGACGTACGCGCTTTTTCCCACATCGCCGAAAGGCAGTCCGCCGATTCCGGTACGGGATTTTTCCCCCAATACAGGCATACGCCGCTCCTGACGCATGCTCTCATGGCCTGTGTATGCGCACCGCTCCGATGCTATGGCTACCTTAGTGCAGCAAGCAGACGTGAGGCCTCTTCCCGGATCCGGTCGTACCGCCCCGTCTCCACCCATTCTTTCCGCACAAGCGATGCGCCGACACCGACGCCGCAGGCTCCTGCCTCCAGATATTCCCGTGCGTTCTCCGCCGTGATCCCCCCGACGGCCAGCATCCGCACGCCGCGCAGCGGCGAGGACAGATCCCGCAGGTAGCCGGCGCCCATCACCGACACCGGGAAGATCTTGATGTAATCCGCACCCGCCTCCGCCGCGCGGCAGACCTCGGTCGGCGTCAATGCCCCCGGAATCGACAGCAGACCGTACTGCAGCGTCTTTGCGATCCGCGCAGGATCCGTATCCGGCGAAAGAATATACGCGGCACCGGCCTCCGCCGCCATGGCAAGACGGGCGTCGCTTGTCACCGTCCCTGCACCCACCGACAGACTTTTCCCGTACTGCCGGCACAGCTCCCCAAGGTCCTGCGCGTTTTCCCGGTCGGACAGCGCTCCGTCATATGCATACTCGATCAGCCCCACACCTGCCCTGCACAGCGACTCTGCCGTCCGTAGCAGCGATGCTCCGTGGACACCGCGCAGAATAACAATCAGTTTCTCCCGCCCGATCCGCGCTGCGGTTTCCGCCCTCCGCACGCTTCCTGCGGCGTTTCCGACTGTCGGTCCGCCGCTCCGTCTCTCCTCCGCCTGCCTGTTCATCCCTGCACTCTCCTTCTCTGTTTGCTTTCACATTTCCTGCAAGATTTTCCGACTCTATTGTACTATACCTCCTCCAAAATGTCCACCGTTATTTTCCCGCATTTTGCTTCTTCCTCTTGCCATTTCCCGACAGGTGTGCTATACTGTGGGCAAATCCTGCAAGGAGGCGTCCTCCCATGAATCCACGCATCATCGACAGCGATCTTACCGTCGTCGGCGGCGGGATCGCCGGCCTCTGCGCCGCTCTTGCTGCCGCGCGTAAGGGGCTGCGCGTCGCGCTGCTGGAAGCACGCGACGTGCTCGGCGGAAATGCATCCAGTGAAAACCGCGTACATATGAACGGCGCAGGCAATGCCAATTCTTCCTTTTATGCAAGAGAGGGCGGCATTGCGGACGAAATCAAGCTTTCGGTTTTTCATGCCAATCCACGCTATAACTTCAAGGACGAATGCGAACGCAGCGACATGGCGCTTCTGGATCTTGCGCTGCACGAAAAAAATCTTTCGCTCTTCCTCGGCACCGCAGCGCGTGCCGTGCACTGTGACGGCGGACATGTGCAGTCGGTCGAGGCCTACCGCTGCCGCACCGAGGAAACCCTGCTCTTCCGCTCTCCGCTCTTTACCGACGCCTCAGGTGACGGCTTTGTCGCCTTCTCGGCCGGCGCTGCCTTCCGCATGGGACGGGAGGCTCGCAGCGAATATGACGAGGACCTGGCGGAGGAGGTGGCCGACGACCATACCATGGGTAGTTCCATCCTCTTTACCGTCGGAAAGGCCGATCATCCCATTCCCTTCGTCAAGCCCGACTTCGCCTACGACTATAAAAAAGACGGCATCCTTCCCTTCTGCCAGCGGCCGGAAACCGGACGCTCGCTCCCCAAAAAGCTCGACGGCGTAGACGGGATCTGGTGGCTCTCGGTCGGGGGCATGTTCGATACGATCCACGACCACGATCGCATCGATCTTGAGCTCAAAAAGCTGGTTTACGGCTTCTTCGACTATGTCAAGAACAGCGGCGATTATGAAAATACCGAGAATTACTACCTGAAATGGGTGGCCGCCACGCCGGCCAAGCGCGAATCCCGCCGTTTCCTCGGAGACTATGTGCTCTCCCAGAAGGATCTGGTCAACCAGACCCCCTTCCCCGACGCCGTCTCCACCGGCGGATGGTCACTTGATATTCACGATCCGGGCGGCATCTACGGCGGGGGCAAAACATCCAAGTTCGGGAAAATTCACGGGCTTTACAACATTCCCTACCGCATCCTGTACACGCGCGACATCGACAATCTCTTTCTCTGCGGCCGCATCGTCAGCGCGACGCATGTGGCGCTCGGCTCCCTGCGCGTCATGCAGACCCTCGGCGCCATGGCACAGGCCGTCGGCACGGCGGCCTTCCTCTGCCACCGCGACGGCTGTCTGCCCCGCGACATCGGGGCACCGCACCGTATGGCAGAGCTGCAATCCATCCTCGTACGGGATGGCCAGTATATCGCCGGCCGGCAGGAAGAGGTCGGGCTGGCGGCAAACGCCGATATACACGCGTCCTCTACCGCGGTCTTTGAGAATACACACGCCGATGTGACCTTCCCGCTTGACCGCGGCTATGCCCTCGCCCTGCCCCTGACCGGTGATCGCCTCGACAGCGTGGAGCTCTGTCTGCGCAACGATACCGACACCGAAAAAATCCTGACCATACGTCTGACCGCATCCTATGCGCAGGATACCTACGAAACCGGCCGTGAGCTCGCGCGTTGCAGCATACCCCTTCCGCCACATGCCGACGGCTATTTCCCCGCCGTCTTCGGCTGTCGGGAAATCCCGCACCATCTGGCGCTGCTGCATCTGGACCCCGCCCCAGGCATTTCCTTCTATGCCACGCGTCAGCACATCACCGGCGCCCCCTGCTTCTTCTGCCGGGACGGACAGATCAGCGCGCGCTTCCTCCTGCCGGAAGAACCCAAGGTGGATCAGCATTATGCCATCTGCTTCCGCAATCTCCTGCCATCTATGCCGCTCTACGATCCGCGCAATGTCTGCGACGGATTCAGTCGCCCGGTTGCGCTTCCGCATGTCTGGAAAGCACCGGTCGCAGAACAGCCCTATATAGAACTCATTTTCCCGGATCCGTGTGACGCGGAAGAGATCCTCATCCTTTTCAATGGGCAGATAGAAAACGATCATTTCAGCACCACGGTAGAGGCGTTGACCCGTCGCTATACCCTCACGGTCGAGGATCGGAACGGCTGCCGCGACAGCGAATTCTGTGACAATTATCTGGCCTTTATACGACATACGGGCCCCTTCCCAGGCCTCAAACGGATCCGGATTACCGTACAGGAAACCTACGGCAGCCGCTATGCGGAGATCTATGCCGTCAAGGTCTTCTGATCCTCCCTCTGTTTGCTCTGCAAAGAGGCGGGAGTGCCGCTTACTGCGGCACTCCCGCCTCTTTTTTCTTTTGCTACGGTCGGATCATTCCGGCTGGAAGGCGGGCGGCGGTTCCTCGTCACTCCCCTTGCGGTAGCGCTCTGCCTGGGTGGTGAACAGCTCCCAATATCGGCCGTGAAGATGCATCAGCTCCGCATGTCGACCGCATTCCACCACGCGCCCGTATTCCAATACCACAATCTGCCCGGCCGACACGGCCCCGGACAGACGGTGCGACACAAAGACCGCGATCTTTCCCGACGCAAGACGCGCAAACTGTGAGAAAACCTCCTGCTCCGCAAGCGGATCCAGCGAGGCGGTCGGTTCGTCCAGAATCAGAATGTCCGAATCCTTATAAAACGCACGTGCAACCGACAGCTTCTGCCACTGCCCGATCGACAACTCGACTCCGTTCTCCTCAAAGTGGCGCATCAACGGCGTGCCGTATCCGTCCGGCAATCGGTCTATAAAGTCCGCCGCGCCGCTCTCCGCGGCCGCCCGACGTACCTCTTCTGCATCCGGTGTGCGGTGGATATCCCCAAAATAGATGCTCTCGTCCACCCGCACCGCATAGCGCCCGAAATCCTGGAATATGATACCGAACAGGTCGTACAGCGCTCGTACGTCGTAGTCCCGCAGATTGACGCCGTCCAGCAGAATCTCGCCTTCGCTCGGGTCATACAGCCGCGTCAGCAGCTTGATCAATGTCGTCTTGCCCGCCCCGTTCAGCCCCACCAGTACGGTCGTCTTTCCGCTTTCCAGACGGAGGTTGATGTGCGAGAGTACATCGCGGTCGGTCCCCGGATAGCGGAAGCTCACATCGCGGAATTCTATCACGTGCCTGCCGCGCTTCGGCTGTATCGCCGGGCGCAGGCGCGGCACAATCCGCGTCGGCTCCTGCATGAACAACATCATATTGTCGATGAACAGCGTCCCTTCATAGATCGTTGCTGTCGTGGTGATCAGCGTATTGACATAGCTCAGGATCGAATTGAGCGCGCCCGTATACAGCGAATAGTCGCCCAGCTGCAACTCACCCCGATAGACACGGAACGCGATATACAAAAACAGCAGCGCATTCGCACCCAGCGTCGCAAAGGATACCGCAATATGCCAGAAGCCCTCATGCAGCACAAGGCGGCGGATCCCTGCATAGTAGCGCCGGAAGACACCCCGGTATTTGCCGATAAAGGTATCCGAAAGGTCCAGAAGCCGGACCTCCTTTGCCAGATCCTTGTTTACGACAATCGCAGCATAATAGTCCATCTGCCGCCGGTCTTTGGAACGGCGACGCATATATTCAAAGGTCTTGCGACGATAGATATAGTTGATGATCGCACCGGGCAATGCCATCGCCAGGATCAGCAGCGGCGCCGCCGGATGCAGCGCGGTCAGAATCACGATAAAGCTCACCATGCTGATACACGCGCTGATGACACTGAATGTCGCATTCAGTATGGAGACCGGTCGCACCCCTGCTTCCCGGTTCGCATTCTCCAGCTTCTCGTAAAAGGCCGGGCGGTCAAAGCTTCCGATATCCGCCTCCTTTGCCTTGTTCAGAATTTTCAGCCGGATATGGTTCGTCACCAGTTCCCCCGCAATCCGCGTCACCATCGTGCTGATCCGCGCGTTGATCCGTTGCACAAACTGATAGGAAAAATATGCCACGATCAACATAAGGATCGGCGTGAATTCCACAGCCTTCCCCATCACCGCCTCGGCAAGACGGTTCAGCAGCTCTGCCGTCAGGTACGCCCCCGCCACCGGCAACACGCCGTCCAACAGACACAGGACCGTCAGGACAAACAAAATGCTCTTCCTGGCCTCGTATACCAGTGACAGTATGTAAAACAGGTGCCGGAAAAAGCTACCCACCAGTTCTGCAAGATAGCGCGGAAGCTCCCGCACGGATGTGGGCTTTTCCGGACCGTGGCGAAGCCCCTCCTCCCCTGTCGGTGCGGATGTTCTGTTCGGCATCGCTCCTCCTCCTTCCCCTTCTTTCCGTATACGGACTCCGTCCGCTCAGGTAAAAAACAGACAGGCCAGAATCGGCAGGAACATCGCCGGAATGCAGTTGGCCACACGGATCCGCGTAATGCCCAGCATGTTCAGCGAGATCATAAGGATCAGCAACGCCCCCACAGTCCCCATCGACTGCGTTGCCGCCGGTGAAAGAAATGCTCCTGCCCAGCAGGCCAGCAGGGTCAGCCCGCCTTCGTAGATCAGAAGTGCCAGTCCCGAAAGGCAGACCCCTGCGCCCAGCGCCGTCGCCAGTATCAGCGCCGTGATTCCATCCACCACCGATTTTGCAATCAGCGAGGTATGGTCTCCCCCTGCGCTCGCTATGGCGCCGGTAATCGCCCAGGCACCGATGCAGAACAGCATCGTTGCCGTCACAAAGCCCTCTCCCACACGCGAGCTGCTTCCGTCCTCCCGGCGTACACGGCTTTGCACAAATTCCCCGAACCGGTTCATCCAGTCGTCAATACGCAGCAGTTCGCCGATCACGATCCCCACCGCCATGCACAGTACCGAAATTACCTCTATGTAAGCATTCACTGCCTCACTGGCCGTCACCGCGGCTATGGCGCCGCGTACTCCGATCATCAGCACACAGATGCCGACGCCCTGCTTTACCGTCTCTGCCATCCGCTCCGGGATTCCACGCCGGAAAAATGTGCCCGCAAGACCTGCCAATACCACCACAACTGCATTGACGATCGCTCCTGTCAGTACCATCCTTTTTCATCACACGGCGCGCTGCGCTGCCGCCCTTTCCCCTCTGTATGCGCCAAAGCCGGGCCGTATGCGGTGGACGCATCTGCATGCCCTTCCCCACACCATGTTCCCGGTTTTTTCTGCTTTTTTCTGTCTTTTCCGGGTGCGCCGCCTGCCGGTTCCCCGTACACTTATTTTTCCTCTTCGCGCCGACTCGCCTTCGCCATCCGCGCCGATTCTTTTGCGGCACGGCGGTCCTCTGCGCGTGCGCGGCGTCTCCCTTCCTCCGACAGCGAAAGACGCGTGTCTCCCGGCTCCAGCACACGGTAATCGCCACGCAGAACCGCGTTCTGGATCCGCTCCAGCTGCTTTTCGTCGCCGCCCAGCTTCACGCTCTTGCGGACATACCGCCGCGCTTCGCTGCGGTTCCCCTCCATGGCATAGGCCACCGACAGACACACACAGGCTTCCAGCATCCCCTCCTGCAGGGAAAGCGCACGCTCCGCGTATGCCTTCGCTTCGGCCGGGCGGTGCATCAGAATGTACAGATTCGCCAGATTGCACAGCTTCACCGCATTCGTGGGATCCTGCGTCTGCGCGCGCATCATGCATTCCTCTGCTTCCGCGTACCGGCGCCGGGACTGCAGCAGCACGCCCAGATTCGACCAGGCAGAGGAAAATTCCGGGTCTGCTGCAAGCGCCTGACGATAGATCTGCTCCGCCCGGTCCGGCTCCCCATCCTGCGTATAGCATCGCGCCAGGAAAAACCAGACCACCGCCCGCTCACGGTCGGTCCGACAGCGTTTCTCCATCGCCGCAAGACGCGGCGTAAGCGCCGGATGCTTCTCCGCTGTCAGCGTATCCGACAGTATTCCGACCAGCTTCCGCCGCAATGCCGGAGCATCCTCAAATACTCCGTCAAGATACCCCGCATATACCTTCTCCGTGCGCGCCAAAACCCGTGCGTCCTCTCTGCTCCGCAACGCGGGGATCAGCAGCACAAGCAATACGGCAAAGAGAATGCACAGCAACGGCGCCCGGTCTCCCAGCCCTGCCGAAAACAGATATACAATATAGCCGGCAAGAAACAGCTCCGCTACTATCAACACATATTTGATCAGTCTACGCTTCCGCATGACACCCCATCCCGGCAGGAGCGGGCTTCACCGCTTTCCTGTCGCCTTTTCATGATAAAAGTTATTATAGCACAATCGGACGCAAATGTAAAGCGTCGTCGGTTCCCCGCCATACAGTACGCGGCCGGCGCGTGCAGCACCGGATGCGGCAAGCACAGAGCCTGCTGCACAAATCCGGCGTCCCACACGCTCAGCGCGGCAGACGGCCGTGCGAAAACACCATTCCTTCCGGCCGCACATCGAGAAGCCCGTATACCGGGCATCCGTCCTCCGGATGCCCGATACTGCCAGGATTTCCGATATACAGTCCGGACTCCGGGAGATACCTGCTCTCCGGATGATGCGTATGACCGTACAGCAGCAGTGCCGCTCCTGTCTGCACCGCATAGCGTACCGCACGCTCCGGGCCGCTCTTCACGCCCAGGTGATGCCCATGCAGCATCAGGATCCGGTGCCCATACAGCACAAACAGGTCCGTCAGCGGCGCATCCTCCCCCAGTCCGTCACAGTTTCCGCGGACACATCGCACCTGCAGAGCCGGAAAACCATCCGCGATCTCCCGCATGTCCCGCAGACCGTCCCCCAGAAACAGAACCTGCCGCACCTCCGGATGCAGGCGGATGGCTTCTGCCATGCGCCATGCATGACCGTGCGAGTCCGAAAATACAAGAAAATACACGGGAAATTCCTCCTTTCGGCTTTGCTTTGGCATTTTTGATTTTGCTGCATATACTGACAATAGTTTTGCAGAATGTGAGGTGCTGTCCTATGAAATTTGATCCGCAAGCCATGAAGGCTCTGCTCGCCCTCGACGACCGGCAACTCTGGAACAAAATCCGGGCCGTCGCGGCGAGCTCCGGAATCCCGCTTTCCGAAAATACACCCCCGCCCGCCGACATGCAACGGTTGCGCGCAGCACTCGGCGGTTCCGGTCAGGCCGATGTCGCAGGCGCTCTTGACACAATTGCGCGGTTCCGGAAGGCCAGAAAATCATGAACGAAGAACATAACAGCAACGGAAGCATGCCCGATCTTTCGGGCCTTGTCAGCGGTCTGCTCTCCAATCCCGGGGCGGTGGCTGCTCTTTCCTCTCTCCTTGGCAATCTTTCAAAGAATACCGGCGCCCCGTCTGTGCATCAGGATGACGGGGCAGAAGAACAGGAGGATGCCGTACCCGCCTCCACCCGGGAGAGGGAGACCGCGCAGCGTCCCAGGCCGCTTCCCGAACCCGCGCCGCGTCCCAGGCACACCGACAACCGATCCCGGCTTTTAGATGCGCTCCGTCCCTATCTCACCCGGGAAAGGCGGGATATGATCGATTCGATTCTGCGGATTTTAGAGCTTCTGGAAATCCTGCAAAAACGGAGGTGAAACCATGTATACGCGCGCCTTTCCGAGCGGCAACCGCATGGTTCCCGTTCCCGAAAATTACAGCGGCACCCTTCTGCGGCAGCCACCCGCCACAGAGGAGACCGTAAAAGAGCCGGAGGCGCCGCGACGCAATGCCGCCGAGCCGACCGGCACACGCACCACTCCGCCCGACGGTCATGTGTCCGGAAGTGTACGGGCGGTAAACGAGGGGGCCGTGCGTTCCGAAACGGAAGAAGTACCGCTCCGTACCCAGGAATCCGAACCCGATTCCTCTCCGACCTCCATAGACGAGAACCTTTCGCATGCACACGACGAGGCCGAGGAAGAACGTCAGGACACAGAAGTAAGTTTTTCCCAGGAAAAATACCGTCAGGCGCAAGAGGACTCCTCCTCCCCCTTCACATCGACGCACGACGAGCACGGCACGGAGAAAAAGCAAAAACAGGAAACGCATGATGCGCTGCTCTCTCACTTTGCAACGGCGGATCTGCTGCTCATTGCGCTCGCCGCGCTTCTGACGCAGAATGAACAACCCGACAACGAGTTGCTGATGATCCTGCTTCTTCTCCTGCTCCGCAACTGAATCCCTGCTTTTCTACATATACAGCCCCGCCGCTGTTTCCGTGGCGGGGCTTCTTTCTTTTTGTCCGGCTTTATCCGGCTGTCGGCTTACAGACTGCAGCCATAAAATGCAGAGAAATATTGTGGAAAGCCATCCGCATTTCACGACATACGGGCCCTGTTTTCTGAATTTTCCATTCCAGAATGAGCGCTGTCGGAAAAGCACACCGTCCGTCGCATGTCAAAGTCTTTCGGAAAAGCATGCCTTGGCGATGCCCTCTCAGAACAGCGAATACTGATTGGTTTCGCTCAGCCCCTCCAACGCTTTGTTCCGGCGCAGAAGTTCAATCACCGTACGCGACACTCCACCCTTCCGTTGCAGATCCTCCACCGAAAAGATCCCTTCCCGGTTCCGCAGTTCTATGATCTTCTGCGCCGCCGTCTCCCCCAAGCCCGGCAGAGAGGAGAACGGAAGGCGGATGCTTCCCTCCTCCGGCAAAAAGGCGGTCGCATCCGACCGGGAAATGCTGACCGGAAGAAAACGGATCCCACGGCAAAGACATTCCCCTGCCAACTGCAATGTCGTTACGGTTTCGGCTTCCTTCTGCGTTGCCTCATTGCCTTTTTTCTCAATGGCTGCAATCACATCGTACACCGCGCGCTTTCCCTGCATGACAATCTCCGCATCAAAGCCGCCCGGTGCCACCGTGAAAAAGGCCGCGTAAAATTCCATCGGATAATATATTTTGTACCACGCAAGACGGATCGCCGACATCACGTACGCCGCCGCGTGCGCTTTCGGAAACATGTACTTGATTTTCTTGCAGGAAGAGATGTACCAATCCGGTACATCGTGCTCCCGCATGGCCGCCTCATACTCGGGGCGCAGTCCCTTTCCTTTCCGTACGTCCTCCATGATCCGGAAGGCAATCCCGTTTTCCAGTCCGTGCCGGATCAGATACAGCATGATGCCGTCCCGCGTACCCACCACGTCGGATATCGTGCAGACGCCGCTCCGGATCAGATCCTGCGCGTTCCCAAGCCATACCCCTGTCCCATGCGACAGGCCGGATATCTGAAGCAGATCCGCAAAGTTCTTTGGCTTCGCATCCAGCAGCAGCTGCTGGCCGAAATGCGTTCCCATTTCCGGGATCCCGAATGTACCCAGCGGTGAATGGATTTCCTCCGATGTCACCCCGAGCGGATCTGTGCTCCGGAAGAGCTCGTATACCTTCGGATCGTTCATCTTCACGTCCATCACGCTCGTCCCGGTATAGCGTTCCAGCATCTTGTATTTGGTCGGCATATCATGCCCCAGCTCATCCAGCTTCAGGATCGTATCATGCAGATAGGAAAACTGAAAGTGTGTGGTGATAATATCCGAGTTCGGGTCATCTGCCGGATGCTGGACCGGTGAAAAATCGTAGATGTCGTACTGCATCGGTACCACGATGATTCCGCCGGGATGCTGCCCCGTCGTACGCTTCACCCCAACGCAATGCTCCTCCAGTCGCGACACCTCCGCGCGCGGCAGGCTGATTTTCCGCTCATCCAGGTACTTCATGACATAGCCGTAGGCCGTCTTTGCCGCCAGCGTTCCGATGGTTCCCGCACGGAACACATGCCCCTCCCCGAAAAGCTCCTCCGTGTATTTATGCACGCGACCCTGCACATCTCCCGAAAAGTTCAGGTCTATATCCGGTGATTTGTCCCCCTTGAAGCCAAGAAAGGTCTCAAAGGGGATATCATGGCCGTCCCCGATCAGGAGCTCCCCGCATACCGGGCAGAGTTTGTCCGGCAGGTCGAAGCCGGAACCGTAACTCCCGTCCGTGATGAACTCCGAATACCGGCATTTCCGACACCGGTAATGCGGCGGAAGAGGATTTACCTCAGATATCCCCGCCATCGAGGCCACAAACGACGAACCGACCGATCCGCGCGAGCCGACCAGATACCCAAGGCTCTCGCTGTACGCCACCAGCTTCTGCGCGATCATGTACAGCACCGCAAAACCGTTATGGATGATGGAATCCAGCTCCCGCGTAAGCCGTGAGGACACAATCTCCGGAAGCGGATCCCCGTACCAGTCATGCGCGCGCTCCCAACAGATCCGCGTCAGATCCTCATCTGCGCCCGGCAGAGAGGGCTCGTACCGTCCCTCCGGAATCGGACGGATCTTTTCCACACGCTCCGCGATCCGGTTGGGGTTCTCCACCACCACCTCGTACGCCGTTTCCTCTCCGAGATAGGAAAACTCCGAAAGCATCTCCTCCGTCGTCCGCAAATACAGGCCGGTATCCTTGTCCGCATCGCTGTATTTCATGCCCGCCAGCAGAATCTTCCGGTAAATCTCATCCTCCCGGTTCAGAAAATGCGCGTCGCAGGTCGCCACCGTCGGCCGCCCGGTCTTTCGCCCCAGCGCCACGATACGGCGGTTCAGCTCGCGCAGCTGATCCTCGCCGGTCACACGACCCTGGTCGATCAGGAACCGGTTGTTGCATAGCGGTTGGATTTCCAGATAGTCGTAAAACGATGCAATCTCTTCCAGCTCGGACTCCGGTCGCCGTTCCAGCAGGGCCGTGTACAGTTCCCCGGCCTCGCAGGCCGAACCCACCAGAAGCCCTTCCCGGTGATTTTCCAGCAGACTCTTCGGAATCCGCGGAAAACGCCGGAAATAGGTGAGATAGCTCTCTGAGATCAGCCGGTACAGATTTTTCAGTCCGGTCGCGTTCTGCGCCAGCAGAATCATATGATACGGTTTCAGCTGCAACGGGTCGGCATGCGAGGCCACCGCCTGCGCCAGCCGGGGGAATCCGTCAATGCCCTCGTCCCGCAACCGGGCCAGCATACGTTTGAATATTTCGGTCAGCACCGCCGCGTCGTCCACCGCGCGATGATGCTGAAAATCACCGAGGCCGTATGCTTCCGCAATGGTGTCCAGCTTATGATTTTTCAGCTCCGGATTCACATACCGCGACAGGGACACTGTATCCAGATACGCATTCCGGAAGGAATAGCCGTTCTGCTCCGCATAGGTCCGGATAAAGCCGACATCAAAATTCGCGTTGTGCGCCACAAGCAGCGCATCCCCGACAAAATCCAAAAACGAACGCAATGCTTCCCGGATCTTCGGCGCACCCTTCACCATGGCATCGGTGATGGAGGTCAGACGCACTATTTCCGGCGGAATCGGAATCTCGGGATCTACAAACGTGCTGAAACGCTCCTCAATCTGCCCACCACGCAGGCGCACGGCGCCAATCTCCGTGATCCGGCAGCTGACCGGTGACAGCCCCGTGGTTTCTATGTCAAATACCACCGTATCCCGGTCAAAGCCACCCTCCGCATCGCCGTAGATCACACGCGCCGTATCGTTCACATAATAGGCTTCCATCCCATACAGAATTTTGAGGTCCGCCTTCTGCTTTTCCAGCGCCAGCATGATCTCCGGAAAAGCCTGCACATTCCCGTGATCCGTCACCGCTATCGCGGAATGCCCCCACGCCGCCGCCGTACGTACCAGCTCGTCCGGACGGATCAACGCATCCATCGCCGACATGTTGGTATGCAGATGCAGTTCTACACGCTTCCGCTCCGCATGATCGCTGCGCACGATCTCCCGGATCTTCATTACCCCTCGCGGCGTCATCGTCAGTTCTCCGTCGTATTTATCCCGCGCGATATTCCCGAGCACGGCAATCGTCATTCCGCTTTTCAGGGTATCGTACCAGCCCGCCTCTTCGGTCGGCTGCGACAGCTTCAGATACACGGAGGAACTTCCATCCGAAAAGCCCACACGGATCCGCACACGGTCGCCGCCGCGCATTTCGTCCCGGCTCAGCTCAAAAATCCGACCCAGCAGAAAGATCCCGCGCCCCTCGTGCAGCTCCGACATCGGCGTGATCTCCCCCACCGTAAACGCCACACCGTACAAGGCTTCCGCTCCGCTCAGGTCATAGGTGCTGTTGCCGAGGCGTACCCGGTCTCCTTCTCTGCTGCCGTCCGCCGCTGCGGACGAAAGACTCCGCATCGCACGGAAGTCCTCCCGCGACGGCTCCTGCGATTCCGCGGATCTCCGCTCCGCCGCGCGCTGCGCCGCTTCGGATCCTGCGCGGATCTCCCGATCCAGCTCCTGCATGCTCCGCTCATATGCCGCACGCCGGCCGGCTACACGCGCCTCCGCATCCGCCGATTTCCGGATGTGCACCTTGCGCTCGAGCGAAAAACGGCTCCGCAGAATTCCCGAAAGAATCGCATCGGTACGCGCAAGGCAGAGCAGGTCAATACCCGCATCCGGGAACGGAAGATCTATGTACAGCGTTTCCTCCTCCTCACAAAAGCGCGGCTCCGCAAAAAAGCCGTGCGTAACCGCGCCGATCCGCTCCGCTTCCGCAATGATCTCCGGCATGTAGTCCAGACGGAAGAGGTCCGGCGGATATTTCGGAAACAGGCGAAAGGATTTCGCTCCGTACAGATGACACAGCTCGTCCTCCATCGCATACAGCGCACGGGCATCCTGGTGGGTAGCAAAATACAGATCCGCCTCCACCCGTTCAATCCGGTCCTCGCCGCCCGGCGCACGGCACAGGCGGATGTCCGCGTGCGTTGCCGTCATGAGCAGCGCACGGTATTCCTCCCGCGGCTCATACCGCCGGAATACTTCCAGAAATTTCCGTTCTCCCATCTCACATCTCCCGGATCTCCGCGATCAGCTCCTCTACAATGCGTTCTCCCGGAATCCGACGCACAATCTCGCCTTTCCGGAACAGCACCGCCTCCCCGATTCCGCCTGCAATGCCGATATCTGCTTCCCGCGCTTCCCCCGGCCCGTTCACCACGCAGCCCATAAATGCTACCTTCAGCGGCTTCTTCCGCAATCCCGTGCGGTCCAGGGCGTCTTCAAATGCCGCAAGCAGCGGAATCAGATCGATCCGCGTCCGGCCGCAGGTCGGACAGGAAATGATCTCGATTTCCCGGCAAGGATTCAGTCCGAGCGAGGTCAGAATCTCCCGCGCCGCGCGGATTTCGGCCACAGGATCCGCTGTCAGCGACACACGGATCGTGTCTCCGATCCCCTCCGCCAGACATGTCCCGATCCCCACCGCACTCCGGATGCTCCCGGCGCGTTCTCCGCCCGCCTCGGTCACGCCCAGATGCAACGGATACTCCGTGCGTTCCGAAAGCAGGCGATTGGCGTCAATCATATCCCGCACCGTCGAGGCCTTGACCGACAGCACGATGTCCGTAAAATCGCAGGTCTCCAGCATCGCCGCATGGCGCAGGGCGCTCTCTACCAGCGCTTCCGCGCACGGCTTGCCATACTGCGAAAGGATAGACGGTTCCAACGAACCCGCATTCACACCGATCCGGATCGGCACGCCCCGCGCGCGGCAGGCCCCGGCCACCGCTTCCACTTTTTCCCGGGCGCCGATGTTCCCGGGGTTGATCCGGATCTTGTCCGCCCCCGATTCCAGCGACGCCAGGGCAATCCGCCAGTCAAAATGAATATCCGCTACCAACGGTACTTGGATCCCGCGCTCTTTCAGAAAGGAAAATATACCTGCTGCCGGCAGATCCGGCACGGCAACGCGCACAAGGTCCGCACCCGCCTCCTCCAGGGCCAGAACCTGGCGGTATACGGCCGCATAATCCTGCGGCGACGCATTGGCCATCGTCTGCACTGCAATCGGCGCGTCGCCGCCGATCCGGATACGGCCGACCTGCACGGCATGGGTCGGCCGGCGCATCGTCGTTTGCTTTTCCGTCATATTCTTCCTCCTTGCCTTTCGGCCGCCTGCGACCGGTCCCGCACTTTGTCTTAATCCTTTTTTTGCTCCCGCTTCCGCTGCTTGCCCGACACAAAACAGGTTTTTCACCCGCTTTTCCCGTATTCAGAACATACGGGTTATCCGAACATCCATATCACATCCTTAAACAGCACAATAATGGCCAGCAATATGAACAGGAAAAATCCGATGGTGTGCACCAGCGCCTCATATTTCGGCGGCACCACCGGGCGCCGGAATATCGTCTCCAGCAACAGAAAGACAAACCGGCCTCCGTCCAGTGCAGGAATCGGAAGAAGATTCAAAACACCAAGATTCACCGATATAACCGCCACCAGGTACAAAAACTGATTCCAATCGGTTGCCGCCGCCTCGGTCATAGCTCCTGCCACACCTACCGGACCCGAGACTGCTTCCAATCCGTAGCGGCCCTGTACAAGATCCACCAGGGAATCCCAGATCATCTTCACGGTCGACACCGACTGATAGTAGGTGTGCCGCATGACACTCCCCACCGTTGTCGGCTCCGCTGCTACATAAAAATCCGTAAACCCGAAACGCATGTCGGTGCCCTCTGCGCCGATGGTCGGAAACAGCACCGACAGCGTCAGCTCTTTTCCGTCCCGCACCACCGTCACATCCACAGGACCGGAGCCTCCCTGATGCATAATCTCATAGCGCATGTCGGCCGCTATATGCACACGGGTGCCGTTGATCGCTATGATCCTGTCACCCGGTCGCAGCCCGGATTCCTCCGAGGAGATCATCTGGTTCTGCTCGAAATAATCCGAACTGGGATAGGAATGAATCTGGTTCGATGCCAGCGGACCCGAGGTCAGTACCAGCACCAGCATCAGCACAAATCCCAACACCAGATTCATCAGTCCGCCCGCCGCCACAATGATCATGCGCTTCCATGCCGCCTTCTTTCCGAAGGCGTTCGGGTCGTCAGATTCCTCATCTTCCCCCGCCATGCTCACATATCCACCGATCAGGAAAACACCCACCGAATACCGGATTCCCGTCTTCTTCGAGGTGTAGGTGATCATCTTCGGCCCCATGCCGATCGAAAACTCGTAGATCCGCACTCCCGCCAGTCGCGCAGCTGCATAATGCCCGCATTCGTGCACCAGGATCAGAAGGCAGAATACCAGAATGGCCAATAACCAGTACAGTACCGTTGTCATGCGTTCTCCTTGCCTGCCGGCTGATTTCAGAGGGGACCGGCTTCGGCGATGCGACGGATACGGTCCCGCGCCATCTCCCGCGCGCAACTTGCCGCCGCCAATATGTCCGGGAGCCGTTCTGCCTCCCGCGACGCGGGTTCCAGCTCCCGCACCGTATCTTCCACCACGTCAAATAGTTCGGTCAGTCGGATCCGGTCCTCCAAAAATGCAGAAACCGCCTCCTCGTTCGCCGCATTCAGCGTCGCCGGCACGCCTCCCCCGGATCCGATCGCATCACGCGCAAGCGAAAGAAGACGGAAGGTATCGGTATCCGGCCGTGCAAAGTCCAGATGCCCCAGCGTAAAAAAGTCCAGCGGAGGCGTCAGCCCTCCAACGCGTGCCGGATAACTCAACGCATACTGCACACAGTCCCGCATGTCCGGCACACTCAGCTGTGCTATGACAGTATTATCAATATATTCCACCATCGAATGAATTATGCTCTGACGCTGCACCACCACTTCGATCGCCTCCGCCGGTACATCGAACAGGCAGGCTGCTTCTATCAGTTCAAAGCCCTTGTTCATCAGCGTGGCCGAATCTACCGTGATCTTCGCTCCCATGCGCCAGGTCGGATGTGCCAGTGTCTGGGCGCGTGTCACCTGCGAAAGGCCTGCCCTGTCGTATCCGAAAAACGGGCCGCCCGAGGCGGTCAGCCACAGCCGCTGCACCTCTTCCTTCCGTCCTGCCTGCAAGCACTGAAAAATGGCACAGTGTTCACTGTCGACCGGCAGAACATCGACGCCTTTTTCTTTTGCGCGACGCATCACTTCCCGGCCCGCGATCACCAGCGATTCCTTATTGGCAAGCGCAAGGCGCCGTCCCGCATCCAGAACCGCAAGCGTCGGTTGCAGTCCTGCCTCTCCCAGGATGGCATTGACGACCACCGGAGCATCGGTCAGACCGATCCCCTCGCAGATCCCTTCCGCCCCCGACAAGACCCGGACCTGCGTGTCCGCAAGCCGCACACGCAGGTCCGCAGCACAGGTTTCGTCCGCAACTGCGCAGTAGCGCGGCAGAAACTGCCGCGCCTGCTCTTCCAGCACCGCCACCGATCGCTGCCCGCTCAGCAGATCCACACGCAGCCCGTGGCAGGAGGCCACTTCCAGCGCCTGCCGTCCCACCGAGCCCGTACTGCCCAGCACAGCGACCGATGCAGGCAGGTGTCCTGCACCTTGGGTGCCTGTCAACGTTTCCGGGTTCTGCTTCTTTTTCCATTCCCGATTCTTGTCCAACATCCTGCCTCCCCTTCACAGAAGAAGATGTAAGCCGTACAGGCTGTCTACCGTGCAGATAATCAGCAGAAGCGGCGCCGCCGCCACCACCGAATCAAAACGATCCATCACCCCGCCATGACCGGGAAAAAGTTGACTGTAATCCTTCACGCCGTGCTCACGCTTGATCAGTGAAGCGATCAGATCTCCGATCTGCGACACGCAGGACACCAGCGCGCCTACCAGCCCCAGCACCAGATAATTCGGGCGCAGCCCGGTTATCTTGCCTGCCGCAAAACCATACAGCAGGAAAAACAGCATGCAGAAAAGCACACCACCGATCGCACCTTCCACCGTTTTCTTAGGACTGATCTCCGGGATCAGCTTGTGCCGGCCGAAAAAGTAACCGGTAAAATAGGCAAAGGTGTCGGTAATCCACGGTCCGAGAAAGCAGAGCAGGTAATAGTATTCCCCGTTCTGCCCCATGCGGATCAGCGGGATCGTCGTAAATGCCAGCACGATATAGTAGGTCATGGTATAGGACGCCGCCGCATCCGAAAAGCCGAACAACGCACGTCGGCTGAATACCGCTGCGGCGAACAGGATAAACAAATACAGCGTCATCGACGCGCCGAGAAGCAACAGGAACAGCACCGCTCCCTGCGGTTCTACCGGCTGCATTCCGAATCCGTCCCCGATTCCGCCGGCATAGACTGTCCCGAGCGGAAAGCCCACCGACAGCAGATACGCCGGAATCGCAATCGAAAGAATCCGGTGCGTTCCGAGGCACCGCAGCATTTCATATACAGCTGCCGTGCAGAATCCCGCCGCCACAATCGGAAACAGCCATGTCCCGGAAAAGACCAGTACCGGGACCAGCAGGCAGAGCAGAATGATACCGGTCAGAATTCTCTGTTTCATTCCGCCTCCTTCTTCTCTCCCGCCTCCGCAGGATCCAGTCCTCCGAAACGGCGACGCCGTCCGCAGAAATTCATCAGAGCTCCGTATACTTCCCGTTCGGAGAGATCCGGCCACAGCGTCGGGGTGAACCAATACTCCGAATAAGCGGACTGGTACAGCAGAAAGTTGGAGATCCGCAGATCCCCCCCCGTACGGATCACAAGATCCGGATCCGGCGATCCCGCTGTGTACAGGTGCGAAGCAAAGGTAGCCTCGTCCACCTCCCGGTATCCCTCTCGCAGCAATGTATTGCAGGCGTGCACAATCTCCGCACGCCCTCCGTAATTCAGCGCAATGTTCAGGCAGCGCGGCATCGACGCGGATCGCTTTTCAATTTCCTCTGCCTTTTGCCGCAAAGACGGTGCCAGCGCGGTTTTATCCCCCAGAAACACAATCTTTGTCTGCCGCTCTTCCAGCAAAGCCAGCTCTTCCTCCATAAAACGGTCAAGATGCTTCATCAATGCTTCTACCTCCGCGCGCGGACGCGACCAGTTCTCGGTAGAAAAAGCATACACCGTCACCGTTCCGATCCCCAGATCCCGGCAGTACCCCACGATGCGGCGGAAGGTCTCCGCTCCGCGCGCATGGCCCATCTCCCGCGGCAGTCCCCGCCGCGTCGCCCAGCGCCCGTTCCCGTCCATGATGAATGCCACGTGCCGGATCCGATCGGACAGATCGCAGATCGGCGCCTGCCCCGTCTTTTTCCTAAAAGGCCACATGTACGGCCCCCCTGTCGCTCAGATTTCCATGATCTCCCGGTTCTTTGCTTCGGTCACCTTATCGATTTCACGGATGTAACGGTCGGTCAGATCCTGGCAGCTCTTCTCGCTCGCCTTCGCCTCGTCCTCGGTCATCTCGCTCTTCTTCTTCATGTCCTTGATCCGATCGTTCGCTTCCCGGCGCAGGTTGCGTACTGCCACCTTTGCTTCTTCCCCCATCTTCGCGATCTGCTTCGTCATTTCGCGCCGACGGTCCTCTGTCAGCTGCGGGAAGATCAGACGCAGCGAGCGCCCGTCGTTCTGCGGGTTGATCCCCAGATCCGAGGTCAGTATCGCCTTTTCGATCGCCTTCAGCGTTCCGCCGTCCCATGGCTGGATCAACAGTGTCCGCGCATCCGGCTGGCTCACCGCCGCCATCGCGTTGATCGCCGTTGCGCTCCCGTAATAGTCTACCGTGATCTTCGACAGGACATTCGCGTTCGCTCGCCCTGCACGGATGGTCGACAGATTCTCCTGGTACACCGATACCGCCTTGCGCATTTTCTCCTCATAGGGCTTCATTTCCAGCTTCATAACCGTCTCCTTTTCCATATGTTCTCGCCCGGCCGCGGTGAACTCCGGCCGGAATTTTGTCTCTCTGTGTTCCTGTATATCGGGGTCTTATGTTTCCGTATGTAGTCTTGTACGTTTCTCTTTCCCAGGCACCCTGCTTATTCGGTCAGCAGGGTGCCGATCTCCTCTCCCCGGACCGCACGCAGAATATTCTCCGGGCAGTCAAGACCGAATACCAGCACCGGAATATGCTTTTCCATGCAGAACGACGCTGCCGTCATATCCATTGCTCCCAGACCGCGCGCCAGCACCTCCCGGCAGGAGATGCGGTCGATCCGCGTTGCTCCCGGATCTTTACGCGGGTCTGCCGTATATACCCCGTCGATGTTCTTTGCCATCAGCACGACCTCCGCACCCAGCTCCGCCGCGCGCAGAACCGCCGCCGTATCCGTGGAGAAAAACGGAAGCCCCAATCCGCAACCCAGTATCACAATGCGGCCATGCTCCAGATGATGGATGGCGCGGGCACGGGTATACGGCTCCGCAAATGCTTCCATGCGCACCGCCGTCATCGCTCGCGCATCCAGACCCGCCTGTATAAACGCGTCCTGCAATGCCAGCGCATTGATCGCCGTCGCCAGCATTCCCATGTGGTCGGCCGTTACCGGATCCATGCCATCGCCCTGCCGGCCGCGCCAGATATTCCCGGCGCCCACGATCACCGCCACTTCGGTTCCTCCGTCCACGCAGTCGCGCAACACACGTGCAATCCGCTCAATAAATCCGTGATTCAGGATCCCCGCTTCTCCGCCGGACAGTGCTTCTCCCGACAGCTTCAGCAGTACCCGACGGTACGCGTGCCTGCTTTCCTCTCCCATAACTACCTCCCTGCTCTTCCGCTTTTTCTTCTATTATTTTACCGCATAATCCTTCTTTTGTAAACAGTTTTCTCGAAAAATCCGCCGCTTCATAAAAGAAAAGCGCACCGATCTCTCCGGTACGCTTTCCCTTGGATCCTGCCGCTCGCTTATCCTTTTATCATCTTCTCGATTTCTGACGCAAAATCCTCTTCCTTTTTCTCAATTCCCTCGCCCTTGTCATAGCGCAGGAAGGAGACCACGCGGATCTTTCCGCCCAGTTCTTTGGCGGTCGCTTCCACATATTTTCCCACTGTCATCGAGTCGTCCTTTACATACGGCTGTTCCAGCAGGCAGTTGGTCTCGTAGTATTTTCCCATTTTGCCCTTCACGATCCCATCGATGACCTTCTCGGGCTTGCCGGCAAATTTTGGATCCTGTTCCATCTGCTTCTTCAGGATCTCCATCTCCTCGTCCAGCGCCGACTGCGGCACCGATGCGCGATCCACATACAGCGCCGGCAGCGCCGCCGCCTGCAGGGCAATGTTCTTGGCAAACGGAGCAAATTCCGGCTTATCCGCTACATCCGTATCAAAGCGGATGATGATACCGGTCTCACCCGCGCCGTGCACATACGTGCTTACCACGCCCTCCACCAGGGCAAACCGGCGAATGCTCACCTTCTCGTGCAGAATCGCGCCGCTGAGCTCCTGCAGTGCCTCCTCGACCTTACGGCCGTCTGCCATCGCAGTACCCATGAGTTCCTCTACCGTGCCGGGGCGGGCAGACACCACCGTCTTCAGCAGCTCCTCCATAAAGGCGGAAAACGCAGGGCTCTTCGCTGCAAAGTCGGTCTCCGTATTCACCTCCGCCATCACCGTCAGGTTGCCGTCCGTATATATGGACACCACGCCTTCCGCTGCAATGCGGCTCTGCTTCTTCGCTGCCGTCGCCATTCCCTTCTCACGAAGGATCTTTGTTGCTTCCGCAAAATCCCCGTTCGCTTCGGTCAGCGCTTTTTTACAATCCATCATCCCGCATCCGGTCTGTCTTCTCAGCTCGGCTACGTCTTTTGCGGTAAATGCCATATATTTCTTCTCCTTGTATTTTTTCTGTCCTTTGCTTCCGTCGGTTCAAGCCTCGGCCGCTTCTGATACTTCCTCGGCAGGCGCCTCCGCTGCCGGCACTTCTGTTGTTGCCGGCGCCTCCGTCGTCTGCTCGCCGCCTCTGGCCGCAATCACGGCATCGGCCAGCGTGCCCGAGATCAGCTTGATTGCACGGATTGCATCGTCGTTGCCCGGTATGATGTAGTCCACTTCATCCGGATCGCAGTTGGTATCCACAATCGCAATCACCGGAATACCCAGCTTCCGCGCTTCCAGAATCGCAATGTGCTCCTTCCGCGTGTCGACCACAAACAGAGCCGACGGCAGAGTCTCCATTGTCTTGATGCCGCCATAGTTGCGCTCCAGGTCTTCCATTTCCTTGATCTTCTGCGCCACTTCCTTCTTCGGCAACAGATTGAACGTACCGTCTTCCTGCATCTTTTCCAGTTCGTTCAGACGCCCGATGCTCTTCCGGATGGTTTTGAAGTTGGTCAGCATTCCGCCCGGCCAGCGCTCGTTCACATAGTACATGCTGCACTTCTGCGCTTCCTCGCGGATGGTCTCCGCCGCCTGCTTCTTGGTCCCCACAAACAGCAGACTGCCTCCCTCCTCCACAATGCTCTGCACAAAGTTGTAGGCCTCTTCAAACTTCTTTACCGTCTTCTGCAGATCGATGATATGAATCCCGTTCCGCATGGTGAAGATGTACTCGGCCATTTTCGGGTTCCACTTCTTCGTCGGATGTCCGAAATGCACACCCGCTTCCAGAAGCTGCTTGATGGATACGACGAACATAGTTGTTCCTCCTTCGGTTTTTCCGCCACAGGGAGAATTGCCGCACGACCCTTTCAGGCACCGGTGCGCTCCGTTCCCTGTGTGTGTAATATTTTCTGTGCCCGGCACAGATAGAGCCATTGTATCACATTTTTTTCCTCTTCGCAAGCCTTCCGCCTGCTTTTTCCGAAAATTCATATTTTTTTTACATTTTCGCCATGCCCCTTATACTTTTCCTCCTCGGCGCGGCTTCGGTGGCGGGCCCGGCGGCGGGCAGCAACCCTCTGCATCCACCAGGATCACATCCTCCCCGATCTTGATGATTTTCTCCCAGGGGATGATGATGTCCTCCCCATGCAGCCCGAGGAAACCACACCGCACCGGTACGATAATCGCCGTAATCCGACCGTCACATACGTCAAATTCAATGTCGGTTACATATCCGAGACGACGTCCGTCACAGGAATTGATGACTTCTTTGTCCCGGAAATTTTCACTGGAACAGCATCCCATATCCGTACTCCTCCTATCGATACATGCCGGCCGACGCAAACAGCATCCGCCGCAGTCGCATATAGATTTCCGGCCCCTGCCGGATCGGCAGCGGATTGCAGCCCCGCCCGCACTCCACCGTGTAGGAACGCAGACGAAGCCGCTCCGCCGCATAATCGCTCATACCGCCGTACGCCGCCATTCCGTCCGCGCTGCCAAGCCGGTAACCCGACAGCCGCGCAAGACGCGCACCTGTTTCCTGCGCACCGGCAATGGGCGGATCGGTCGGATGATAGAAAATTTCTTCTCCCTGTGTGTGCAGGGTCAGGATCAGTGCCGGCCGCAACAGGGACAGAAAACGGCAAAGCGCCGCCACCTCCGGTTCCGATCCCGCATACGCACCGCTGTATCGTGTCGGGCACCCGCTCGTTATCCCCGCCTCCCGCTCTTTCTCGCGATAGGCTTCATATCCGGCATCATAGTTATGGTTCAGATCCACCCCCCGCGCATTCGCCTGCCAATACCGGAAATCCCCGCTTCCGCCATTCTGACGCATAAGACGGCCTCGAAGCGGCCCGCCCGCCTCCGCTCCATGCAGCTGGATCTCCACACCGTCCGGATTCAGCATCGGAAGAATATACAGACTTCGTTCTTCTCCCTCCGCATCCTTCCCGCGCAGCGTAAGCATACGGCAATACTCCTCGGTAAACCGATACAGCAACAGGGTCGTAATCCATTCCATACCGTGGTGCGCCCCCACATACAGAATGGCGCGCGGACCGCTCCCGATCCGCAGAAATCCCAGACGCCGCCCCAGCAGACTCCGCCCGATGCTGCCGCTGCCGAGAAAACCGTACCGATCCAGCAAGCGCCTCTCGCAGACCGTCCGACGCGCCTCGTCCGGCGGCGCCGAAAAATACGAAAATCTTCGCTCTCCTGCCATACACAGTCCTCCTCCCTTCATCTTATGCGCACAGGAACGGAAAATGAACGGCCAATGGACCGCTCTTGACTTTTTCCCGCCCGCGGCGTATAATAAACGTAGAATCAAAACATACAAACGGGCAAAAGAAAACTGCGCGGGCCCTGCGGCATCGCGTCTTTCCCGCCGTGCAAAAACGGCGCACCCTGCCTGTCCCCACCGCTCAGGAGGCCCTATGATCGCATACGAACATCCTCTCCCTTCACGCGAATTCCGTCATTTTATTCTCATACTTCTGTCCTCGGATCTGCTCGCAGCCATTCTCGCCGTGCTCCGTTTTTCGGTTATGTCTGACACCATTGGACTTGTTCTGTATTATCTTTGTTCGGTTCTCACGCTCTTTCCCCAGTTTGCTGCGCTTGGCGGCGCTTTCTTCCTGCTGGGAAGGGGGGATGTCCGCCGCAGCTGTCTCCTGCTCCTCGCTGCCGCCGGCGGACTCTTCCTTTCCCTGCTCATTACCGGGGTGCGCGAAAGCCTGCTTTACTGGGATTTCGATTTTGTCTCCGCTCTTCTCACGCAAATCGGAGCCGCACTGGCCAATACCATTCTCTATGCCGCTCTGCATTTTGCCGTTCTTGCGGTTGTCTATCTGCTTTTCTTTCGCGGAGAACCCGTCTCCCGCGAGCAACCCGCATTCTTCGGACGCGGAACACTCCCCCGCGCCGGTCTCATTGCCGCTCTTGCCACTCTGATTGTCAAACTGTTCAGCCTTGTTCCCGATACGATCGACTTCTTTACCGTCTACTGGCCGAATATTTATGACAACGAAATTGTTATGATTGTTTTTGACTATATTTTTCTTGTCCTTTCCCTCTTTCTCGGTTACCTGGTGGCCGGTGCTGCGGAAATCTATTTTGCCGCCTGCGTTGCACCGGATCCGGAAGGAGATATCCGCACCCCCTCTTCCAAGCACCGGGTATAACCCCCTGACCACGACGAAAAGACGGCTTCCCGCATCCGAAACGGGAAGCCGTCTTTTGTGTTACAGGGCGCAGCATGCTCTGTTTTACCTGGCGCGGAAAACGCCGCTCCGTGATTCTGCGGTTGAACGGAAAGCCCGGATTGGATCATGAGAGGGCGTCAGGCACCGGATCCGCGACATGGCTGTCAGGCAGATGGACCATCGTCTCGGCCAGCACCTGACCGACCGGGCGCCGGATAACAAGATCCGCATAACGGTCCGCCGGCGTTTCGCTCAGGTTGATCAGAACCCATCGGCTGCGCGGCCGGGAAAGCGTCAGCAGGGATGCGGCCGGCTGTACGGTCAGGGATGTGCCCGCCACGATCACAAGATCTGCCTGCGACATCTCCTCCTCCGCTGCCCGGAAAACTGCCGCAGGCAGTGCCTCTCCGTACAGCACCACATCCGGTTTCATCCGGCCGCCGCACAGTGGACAATGCGGCACCGTCTCATCACACCTGAGAAGGAACGAAAGATCACGGACCGCGCCGCAGGAAAGGCATCGGTTCCGATGCACACTGCCATGCAATTCCAGCACACGGCGACTTCCCGCCATCTGGTGCAGACCGTCAATGTTTTGCGTGATCACCGCAGAAAGGCGTCCTTCCCGCTCCCAGCGCGCCAAAGCAAAATGCGCCGGGTTCGGCCGCGCGTCCGGATGCAGCATTGCCGTGCGATAAAAGCGATAAAAAGATTCCGTGTGCTCTGAAAAATAGGATGCATGTAGAACCTGCTCCGGACGCATCCCTTCAAACTCCCCGTGGTATAGCCCATCCGCGCTCCGGAAATCCGGGATGCCGCTCTCGCAGGAAACGCCGGCGCCGCCAAAAAACACCGCATGTGTCGCCTCGCTCAACATCTGCGACAGCTTTTGTGCTTCTGCCGATATTCCTTTCCGCTCCTCCGCCGATTTCCGGGAGAAATCCTCTTTCTGCGACATACGGATTACCTTTTTTTCTTTTCCCGTATCCAGACCATCATCCCCTCCTGCCGGAAATCGCATCCGATGCTGTTACGGAAAAAATCCTGCTTGCTCCCCGTCGAATACGTCTTATGATTGAACTGCGGATACCGCTTGCTCAATTGCTGCACCACGGTGCTGTACTGCGCCCATCCCTCCGCGTCCATTCCGCCGCGGATAATTTCATATACCGCCTCCCGGATCTTGCGGATACTCGGCGCCTGGACATTCTCTGTCTTCTGTTCACTCTCTGCCTCTTTCTGCCGCTCCGGACGCGCCTCGTACAGCTTGTCCAGCATCAAAAACCGATCGCTCGACTTGGAGAGCGACAGCGGGGTTTTGTTCTCCCCAGCGATGACCATGTATTTTCCGCCCTCTTTCAGCCGTTGCGCCAGACGGGCGAAATCGCTGTCACTTGTGGCAATACAGAATGCATCCACCTCGCCCGAATAGAAAATATCCATAGCATCAATGGCCATGACCAGATCGGTCGAATTTTTGCCCTTTACCTGGCTGAATGCCTGAATCGGCAGGATTCCCTCGCTGATCGCCGTCGCTTTCCAGGGATTGTTCGCGTCAAAATCCCCGTAGGCGCGCTTGATCTTCACCGTCCCCAGTTCTTCCAGTTCCTCGATGATGACATCATAGTACTTCGGAGATACGTTTTCCGTGTCGATCAGCAGCGCCATCTGATATTCTTCATTTTCCATCTCACGCTCTCCTCTCATGCCCGTTTCCTGCACTTTCACAGCGATGCCCGATTCACGCCGGGAACGTACAGGCCGTATCCCCAGCCCGTCGCCTGCCCCGCGCGCAGACGATCGATGTAGGCCCGGCGCAAAGAAGTATTGCCCGGCAGATGATCCGGATTGCCGTCATAAAGGCAGTCAAAAAGTCGCCACAGATCCTCATTTCCCGGATCGTCACGCCATTCCAGCAACTCATAGTCCGAAGCAAACAGACGGATGCGTGACTGTTCCGCGAGCATCGATGCATGCGCAGGATACAGAAGCCAGGAATGACACACAAAGGCGATTGCGTCGGCATCCTCTGCAAAAAATGCTGCCGCCTCCCGATAAGACGCACGGCAGGCCTCCCGATCCAGCGGCGCTCCGCTGCGCGGAATATGTACATTGATCACGCGGCTCTTCGGCCCCAGAACAAAGTTTTTCTCTTTATTTTCATAGGAATGTCGGAACGGCTCAATTTCAAACTGCAATCTTCCGAGGGCAAAGCGTGTCAGCTCGAAAAAGCGTGGGAACCAATCCCCCACAAATGTGCCGGGAATCCCGTACACCAGCATGCATTCTTCCAGTTTGTACGCCAGATCGGCCATGCTGTCCTCGTAGATACGCAGAGAAATTCCCTTTTCCATGTACCGCTGCTTTGCATGCCGGGTCAGACAAAGGAAAAAAAGCAGTTCTGCGACATACGGATGCTGTGATACGCTCTTGGCACAGGCACGCACCTGCTTCAATGCATCCCCGTATCCGGTCAGCTTGTCCTGCTCGTATGCAGACACAAGAGCAAAAAATGCATGCCCCTCCGGCGCCTTTTCCAAGGCGCTGTAACAATGGATAAGTGCCGCCTGTGCTTCTTCCGGATATCCGTGTGTCTGCAAATACCTCTGAAGATACTCTTTCATCGTTTCCTCCTTAATAGTCCGTGCGGTCTCCTTTGGTGACGCGCTCTATCGTGCGCTCCGCGCTCCTCTTTGCATCACTTTCACGCTTGTCATACAGTTTCTTTCCTTTGCAGAGCCCCACCGCCACTTTCACATGTGAACCCAGAAAATACAGCGATAGCGGAACCAGCGTATACCCCTCACGGGAAATCAGACCCGCCAGTTGCATGATCTCCCGCTTATGCATTAAAAGTTTCCGGTCACGCAGCGGGTCCCGATTGAATATATTTCCCTGCTCGTAGGGACTGATATGAATTCCCGTTGCTATCAGTTCCCCTTTTTCCACCGAGCAATAGGAATCTTTCAGATTCACCGTGCCGCGACGCAGCGATTTTACTTCTGTTCCGTATAGCGCGATCCCGGCCTCGTATACCTTTTCCACAAAATAGTCATGGCGCGCCTTCCGGTTCTCTGCAATGAGTTTCCTGCTCTTTTCAGGCAAAACTTCCCCACTCCTTTCAGGCCTCGTCCTCCGCGCGCAGTATCTGCTCGATCTCATACACATATACCGTGTGGAAGTCTGCGGCCGCATAATGGGAAAGCAATGCCGGGTCCGCAAAGCCCTCCGGCCGGATCCGATCGGTGTACAGTTTCCGCAGGCAGAACACCAAACGGGCTTCGTTATAATATACATATCCACCCGTGTGTCGCACAGGAGTCAATCCGCAGGCTTTTGCCTTATCGACATGTCTGCCGCTCTCCTTCCCGCAAAAAGCGAGTGCCTTCCGATACTCCGGCGCAAAGAAGCAGGCCGTCATCCGCGTTCCCGCTTCGCTGAATTCATGCGTATACCGCTGTGGGCGGATATAACAAAAACATACCGGCTTTCCCCACAGAATGCCAAGCCCACCCCAACTGGCCGTCATACTGTTAAAGCTGCCGTCATCCTTACTGGCTGTCAGCAGCATCCAGTCCTGCCCAATCAATGAAAATACATTTTCTTCGGTTTCTTCCGGGCGAATCGGTACAAACATTCACTTTCCTCCCTATAAACACATATCGTTCCGGCGGTCCTTGCCGAATCATCTCTTCTATTGCAGCCCCGGCAGCCTGTCACCGATCCCCGGAATACGCCGCAAACCAACGGTCAGCAGAACGCCCGTTACCAGTCCAACCGCTCCCTGTACCAGATTGGCCGGCACGGACGCAAGTGCACCAAGCCCATATCCCAATGCCGCTGCCTCATATCCGAAATATCCAAGAACCATGATGCTTTCCGCAAGCAGACCGCACACCACATACATCACATTCCGACGCCATGCATCTTTTGTCGGGAGAAATGCGCGGCCGAGAAGCCCTGCAATCAGCGCCATGCACGCCTTGATCAACAAGGTTCCGGGCGCATAATATACATACCCGGTCAAAAGATCCGCGAGCATGGAGCCCAGTCCCGCCGCTACCGCTCCGGGTATCGGCCCCAGCGCAACCGAAGCCGTTAATATGAATCCATCCCCCAAATGGATGTACCCGTGTGTCGCAGGTGACGGAATCTGAATCATCAGTGTAGCTATACAAATCAATGCGGCAAAAAATGCGCACATCACCAAGCGTTCGGATTTGCTGCTTTTCATATCCTCACCTTTCCACTCCCAGTATATGCCGCAATCCACAGATCTTACACAGTATACCATAGTGCAGCCAAAAAATCAAGGCTGCCATGCATAACTTTCCTCCTCTCGTGCATGATAACCATACATCTACAGCGGAGGAATATCATGAATACCTTGGATTTTTATCGTGACTTGCAGAATACATGTGCATCCGGCTATGACAGAATCACCCGACTCCTGTCAAAGGCGGAAAGTGAAAAGCTCCGCACCGACATGATCTGTCAGTTGGAGGGGTATCAGCGGCTTTCCAAAGTTGCGGAAAGCCGTTTGCAGGAAGCACGTGCCAATCCGCAATCCATTTCTCTGCTCGAACGCTTCAAGGCAAGCCTGTATCTGACTATGCACACCATGTTTGATACAGCATCGCCGCACCTTGCCGAATTGATTGCCTGCGCATCCTATAAGAACACCCTGTCTATGACACGGTCCCTTCACCGTTTACAGGAGCAGGAAGGTACGCAACCTGCTGTTGCACTCTGCCAACAGGCAATCGCCTTTGAGGAGGAATCTGTGCGCCGTATGCTGGGCTATCTTTGAAACAGAAGAAACGCAACACGTGCGGAGAAGCAAAGAAATACCGAGGAAACAGGGGTACCGAAGTGCGCGCCGTTTTCTCGTACAATGGGAAAACGCAAATGGAACATCTACAGACAATAAGGAAAAAGGCGGAGATCCCGCCTTTTCTGTATTTTCTATATTTTGTATCCGCTTCTGCTTTGTTAATGTCTGGGGGCGTCCTGCGTTTTCCGGTTACTGTCTTTTCACTGCTCGACAACAGCGTCTACTTCTGCATCGTTCCGCCTGCTGTCTCTTCACTGCTTGGCATACAGCGTCTACTTCTGTACCGTTCGCTGCTGCCTCCGGCGGCACACAGCTTCGACCGCACGTCCTTCGCTCCGGGCAAAGAAAAAAGGCCCGTGCGGGAAGGCGGGCATTGAAAACCGAATAAAGGGAGGGAACAGGAACGGCTCAGAAGAACTACGAAGAAGTAGTTCAAGCCCTCGGTCTATTAGTATCGCTCAGCTGAGCACATTACT
>CALWTT010000050.1 GCA_944384545.1 uncultured Clostridia bacterium
CTTTGATTCGCTCATCGTCGGACTCATTGCATTCATCGTCCTCGCCATCGTAAAGATGCCCTACTACCCTCTCATCAGTGCCATCCTTTGCATCACCAATATCATCCCCGCCTTCGGTCCCATTATCGGCGCCGTTCCAAGCTTCTTCATCATTTTCATCAAGGATCCCTCTATGGCACTCTGGTTCCTTGTCATCGCACTCGCCATCCAACAGATCAACGGAAATATCATCAGTCCCAGAATTCTCGGTTCCGTCATCGGTCTCCCTTCTGTCTGGGTCATTACTGCCATCATTCTCATGGGAGCGTATTTTGGACCCGTCGGTTGGTTCATCGGGGTCCCGCTCTTTATGGTTCTGTATCGTGTCATCGGAGATCTGGCCAATCGCTCTCTCCAGAAAAAAGGCCTGCCCTCCTCTCTTTCACGATACGGATCCACTCAGCATATCCCAAACGCCAATCAGAAAAATCCTTCCGATGAGGAGGAGTCGATGCCGTGAAAAAATGGATGAATCCAAAATACACCTCCATCGCACTCTATGCGTTCTTAGCTCTCCTGGCCGCGCTTCTCTTCCTGCTTCTGCTCCTCAATCTGCCTGCGGTTCTCTCTTTCCTCAGCTTCCTCATCTTTGCTCCCAGGGGTGTTTGGATCGGAATCTTCATTGCCCTGATCCTCTTTCCCATGTGTGACCGGTTCGAATCTCTGCTCCGTACCCGCCTCTTCCGTAAAAAGCCGCGGCCACGGACGGTCAGATTTGCCGCCGTCTCCCTCAGCTATATTATTCTCCTTATATGCGTTGCCATCGTGGTGGTCTCCATTCTCCCGCTTATGAATCAAAACTACACCGATTTGCAGATGAGTCTGACCGATTATATCGACAGCCTTGTCAAAATGATTCAGAGCAATACCCTCATCTACAACTTTATCCTCTCGCAAACCGGACTTACAGGAGAAAACGCTTCCGAACTCCTCACCAGCCTCATCACACGATATTCCGAAATCTTTACCGATTTCGCCGGCAATCTGCTCGGTTTCCTCTACTCCGCCACGCAAGTCGTATCGGATACACTTATCGCACTCATCCTTGCTTTCTACTTCCTGCTCGCACGCGAATCCATCGCCGCACTCTTCCGGAAATTTGCTACGGCGTTCTTCCCGGATCGTATCTATCGTATGATCGCCAGAATCGGCACGCGCATCTACACCGATATCATGGAATTCCTTTCTGCACGCCTGATTTCGTCCTTCGCGCTCGGTGTCTTCTGCTATCTCCTTTCCTGGGCGCTCGGTGTACAGTTCTATCCCATTCTTTCCCTGCTCACCCTCGTACTCAATATCGTACCCGTTGTCGGCCCCATTGTTGCTGTCCTCGTATGTACTCTGATTGTGTTCCTCGCACAGCCGCAGGCTACCTGGGTGTTCCTTCTCATTATTCTTTCGCTCAATGCCATTGAGCAGTTCCTCGTAGAACGCCACCTGCTCGGAAAACGCTTGCGCCTCAACGCTGCTCTTACTTTGATCCTCGTTCTCATTTCTTACTACTATATGGGCCTTATCGGCACGATCCTCGCGGTTCCCCTGTATGCATCTTTGCGTGCCGAGTTTTCCATTCTGCTGGATCTTTGCCTGAAAAAACGTGCCCTGCCGCTTCATCTCGGTTCTTACGGAGGTCCCGGCTTCCCGGAACCGCATCCGGAATCTGCCGCATCCAACAGTGCAACGCAAGACCGGAACGTGCCCGAACCACCATCCGGTCCTGACCGCACCCAGGACAACGATACTGCCGATATTTCCGGTGCATCGGACGGCGGTGACGCGTCTGCTTGTGAGAAAAACAAGGGAGAAGCCGTATCCGGTAATGCAGCGGGCAAAAAGGAGGAAGCATGAGCAGGATTACACTCCCGACAGACCGGATCCGCGAAAAATACCATGCGGTTCTGCAACGCATCCGCTCGGTCCATCTCAAATGCTTTCCGGGATGTCCCGATCCGCTTTTTCTCATTTCCGATGCCTACCCCGGCGTCTGGCTCGAACATGTGTACGATGCCATCCGCTGGGCGGAGCTTGCGCCCCGTGACGCACAGGTTGCGGCCGCGCAGGTACGGCTCTTCCTTGACCGTCAAAAACCGGACGGACAGTTCCCCTGCTATGTTCTCGATATGTCCAATCCGCACGCAGCCGGTTATGCAGCTTCGGTCGGTTATGGTCAGATCCAGGAATGCGTGTCTTTTACGCAGCTTTGTCTCGAAGCAGCTCTGCTGACAAATGACGGCGCCCTTCTCCGTGAAGCCTACGACAAATGCGTTCGGTGGGACGCGTGGCTTTGCTCGCATCGGATGACGCTCGGCAGCGGGCTCATTGAGCTGTTCTGCGAATACGACACCGGGCATGACAACAGTCCGCGCTTTTCTGATATCCCAAAGGGATGCCCGCACGGCGATGCGCGGAACTGCCCCGATCTGCCCTTTCTTCCTTTACGGGCACCGGATATGAATGCTGTGTTCTACGGATCCCGTATGGCGCTCTCCCGCATGGCGGCACGGCTCGGACGCCGAGACGAGGAACAGCTCTGGCGTGAACGCGCCGCGCAGGTCCGGGACGCGCTTTTCCGCATTTGCTTTGATCCTGAGGATCTCTTCTTTTACGATGCGGACCGGTCCGGACACCATCGCAAATTCCGTTCGATCCTGCTTGCCAATCTCTTTCAGGAGCATCTGCTCGACGGTGACCTTGCCGAACGCATATATCAGCGGTATATGAAAAATCCACAGGAATTCTGGGCGCCGTTTCCTTTCCCCTCCATGTCTCTCTCCGATCCACATGCCGTGCAGAACCTCGACGGAAATTCCTGGGGCTTTTACTCCCAGGGACTGACCGCACTCCGCGCACTGCGCTGGATGGATCACTACGGAAAATCCGAGGATCTGGAAGAGCTGATGCGACGCTGGATCTTCGCTTTCGTACGACAGGACGAGATTCCGTTCGGTCAGGAGCTGCATCCTGTTTCCGGTCGGCCCTCTGTCAGTTCCCGCTGGTATTCCAGCTCCATGCTCTTTTTCGTCAGCGCCGTGCGCAGGCTGCAGCTCCTGTCCCCCCAAGAGTACCATCCGCTCTGATTTCGCTGTATTGCAGCTCCTCACATCTCTGTTATATTTTTTCATCTTCCTTATAATAGTGAAAAAAAGCCTTGACAGAAGAAAAAAAGTATGATATACTGTTTTTACCTCTGCCGGAGGCTTTTTTGTTGCGCTTTCTTCTGGGACGGACAGGCGCTCCCTTCGGCCCGAGGGAGGTACTGCTCCCGCCTGCGTGCGGGTGCATCTTCGGAGCTCTGCTCCAATTCTGAATAGGAGGTGCCGTTATGAGAGTCAAAATTACCCTCGCTTGCAGCGAATGCAAACAAAGAAACTACGATACCAAGAAAAATAAGAAAAATGACCCCGACAGACTGGAAATGAACAAGTACTGCCGGTTCTGCCGCAAGCACACCCTGCATAAGGAAACCAAGTGATTCCTTCACAGGAAAATCTTGTACAGTTGAGGTTTTACAATGCCTGAAATTACAGAGAAAAAACCAAATATTTTCAAACGCATGGGTGCACGTATTGCCAAGTTCTGGCGCGATTATCGCAGCGAGGTCCATAAAATCTCCTGGATGACCTGGCCGGACGTCGCAAAAAACACCGTGCTGGTCGTCGTTTCTGCCGTCATCCTCAGTGCGATTATCGCCGGCCTGGATTTCGGCTTCTCGCATGCCATTACCGCACTCGGTAAACTTGTCTGAGGTCTGTACCCATGAGTGATATCGATCAGATGAACCTCGGTCCCAGATGGTACGTCGCTCACACCTATTCCGGTTACGAAAACAAAGTCAAAAGCAGCATCGAGCGGATTGTAGAAAACCGCGGCCTCGGCGATCTCATCTTTGATGTGCAGGTCCCCGTTGAAATCGTCAAGACCGTCAATGACAAGGGCGTGGAAAAGGAAGTCGAAAACAAGATCTTTCCAAGCTATGTCCTCATCAAAATGGTCATGACCGATGAAAGCTGGCATGTCGTTCGCAATATCACCGGTGTTACCGGCTTTGTCGGCCCTGGTTCCAAACCCGTTCCGCTCACCGACGCGGAAGTGGATGCACTTCATGTCGAACATCCCACCGAATCCCTCGGCTTCAAAGTCGGAGATTCCGTCAACATCGTCTCGGGTATGTTCGAAGGATACAGCGGAACTGTTCAGGAAATCGCCGAGGATAACAAACAGATCACGGTCCTCGCTTCTACCGGCAGACGCGATATCCCGATTATTGTGGAAGCGCGCGATCTCAAACGTGCCGACTGATTCCATTCCCTGCTCTTTTTACCACTCCACTTCTCAGTGGGTGGCTTCCCGTGGGAGGGAGAAAATTCTTCATTCTCCCGTATCATAACCACTTTCGGAGGTATGTATTGTATGGCTAAGAAAATTATGGGTTATATCAAGCTGCAGCTCCCTGCCGGCAAGGCTACGCCGCAGCCCCCCGTCGGACCGGCTCTCGGTCAGTACGGTGTCTCCATCCCCAACTTCACAAAAGAATTCAACGAGCGTACCAAAAATGACATCGGTCTTATTATCCCCGTTGTCATTACCGTCTTCGCTGACCGCACCTTTACCTTTATTACCAAAACGCCTCCCGCTGCCGTTCTCATCAAGAAGGCCTGCGGCATTGAAACCGCTTCTCCTGCTCCCAACAAAACCAAGGTCGCTTCCCTGACCAAAGAGCAGGTTCGCAAGATCGCGGAAACAAAAATGCCCGATCTTAACGCCGCCTCCGTTGAGGCTGCGATGAGCATGATCGCCGGTACTGCCCGCAGCATGGGCATCACCGTCACAGAGTAAGGTGAGGAGGGTTTCTGTATATGCATATCGGTAAGAAATATAAAGAGAGCGCCGCTCTCGTTGAAAAAACCAAGCTCTATGATCCTGATGAGGCCGTGGCTCTGGTCTGCCAGACCGCCAAAGCCAAATTTGATGAAACCATCGAGCTCCACATCCGCCTCGGTGTCGATTCCCGCCACGCCGACCAACAGGTCCGCGGCGCTATCGTTCTTCCCAATGGCACCGGAAAAACCGTCCGTACCCTCGTCTTCGCGCGCGGGGATAAAGCGACTGCTGCGCAGGAAGCCGGCGCGGATTACGTCGGCGCGGAAGACCTCGCCGCCAAAATTCAGGGCGGATGGTTCGATTTCGACGTTGTAATCGCTACGCCCGACATGATGGGTGTCATCGGCAGACTCGGTAAAGTGCTCGGCCCCAAGGGCCTCATGCCGAACCCCAAAGCCGGTACTGTGACTCCCGATGTTGCCCGTGCTGTCAAAGAAGCCAAGGCCGGTAAGATCGAATACCGTCTTGACAAAACCAACATCATTCACTGCCCCATCGGAAAGGCCTCCTTTGGCCCCGATAAAATCAACGAAAACTTCCAGGCGCTGATCGGTGCAGTAATCAAAGCAAAGCCTGCTGCCGCAAAGGGTCAGTATATCAAGAGCTGTGTTCTCGCCTCTACGATGGGCCCCGGCATCAAGATCAATTACGCGAAGCTCAGTTGATCGCTTCTGCGTAACCCAGCATGCTACGGCACGGAAAACCCCGCCCGCCACTTCCTTCACGGAAGCGGCGGGCGGGGTTTTCCTTTTTTTCTTTCAACTGCCGCCGACAATACGATTTTCCCGCTTTCGGGTCGTCGGTCCTCACCTCCGATACGATGCAACCGGCATTCTCTTCTTTCCGCTCATCCGCGCCGGGTCTATTCTGCATCCGGATTGGCCGGTAATATCGGCAGTTCAATAACCTCGCTCCCTGCCATGCTCTCCTGCTCCTCCGCATAATTATCCGGCGGAAGCTCCTCGTCCTCATCCGGTGTATTGTCCGGCCGGATCGGATCCTTGAACATCTGGCTGTCCGGATTCGGAACAATTTCACCCCCAGGAACCTCTACCACCACGCTCTCATTCGCAGGAAGCAGACAGGACGTCAGTCCTACGGTCAGAAGCAGTATGCATGCCAATACAAAACAGCGCATTGCTGCAGTCTTCATTGCTTTCTTCCTCCTGATCGTAAAAATCCGGTTCATTCCGGTTTTCCGTCGTTCTCCAGCATCTTCTGCTTCAGCTCCCAGAGCCGGGGCGAAAGATCGACATAATATCGGTGCGGATTCTCAAACCGCTTGACCTCATCCCACAATGCGCCCACCTCACCTGCACAATACGAACGGATCTCATCAATCGGCGGGGTCGTATAGACACATCGTCCGTTGGAAAAGATGGTCTCGTGCAACGGACGCGCCGTGTAATTGGTAACGGTTTTTCTCTTCCATGTACTGATCGGATCAAATAACTCCAACGGTTTCTCCGAATCGACCTGCTCATCTGCCAACGTAATGTAATCCGCGATTGGCTGTCCGCTCTCGTTATCAATAATCCGATAGATCTTCTTATAGGCCGGATTCGTGATCTTTTCGGTATTCTCGCTGATCTTGATCCGCGGGATGATTCTTCCGCTTTCATCCTCCACGGCCGCCAGCTTATACACGCAACCGAACACAGGGTCGCTCTTGGCCGTAATCAACCGTTCCCCTACGCCGAATCCGTCGATCTGCGCTCCCTGGGACAGCAGATCCCGGATGATGAATTCGTCCAGCGAATTGCTGGCAATAATGCGGATTCCGGGTAGCCCCGCCGCATTCAGCATCTTCCGTGCTTTCTTCGAAAGATATGCAATATCACCCGAATCAATCCGGATGCCGCCTTTTTCTATGCCCTGCTCATGAAAGACACGGATCGCCGCCGGAATCCCGCTTTCCAGAACATTGTAGGTATCCACCAGCAACACGGCATTGTTGGGATACAGACGACAGTACGCCGTAAATGCTTCATACTCGTTCGGGAACATCTGCACCCAGGAATGTGCCATTGTACCGGACGCAGGTATATGATACTCCCGATCGCTCAGCGTGCAGGCTGTACTGGAACAACCTCCGATATATGCCGCACGCGCACCCAGAATTGCCCCCTGCGCGCCCTGCGCACGACGCGAGCCGAACTCCGCAACCCCGCGGCCGTCTGCCGCACGCACAATCCGGTTCGCCTTCGTTGCGATCAGGGACTGCAGATTCACCGTCAGAAGCACAAAGGTCTCGATAATCTGTGCTTCCGCCGCCGGCGCTCGTACCGTCAGAATCGGTTCCCCGGGAAATATCGGCGTCCCTTCACGAATGCCGTATATGTCTCCGCTGAAACGGAAGCTGCGCAGATATTCCAGGAAGCCTTCGCTGAATATCCCCTTCCCGCGCAAAAAGGTTATGTCCTCTTCTGTAAAATGCAGGTTGCGAATATACTCAATCAGCTGCTCAAGGCCTGCAAATACCGCATAACCACCCCCATCCGGTATGGTGCGGAAAAATACATCAAAGTATACAATTTCATTGTGCCGGCCCATTTCATAATAGCCGTTTGCCATCGTCAGCTCATAAAAATCACACAGCAGTGTATAATTTTCCTCTTTCATATTGTCCCTTCCTCCGCGCCTTGTCCCATGCCCCTATGCCAGCAGAAGGAAATACAGCGCCGTATAGCCTATGCCCAACACCATCAAAATCGCCAGTACAAGGCACGTGCCCCGTATCCAATAAGATGTTTTCCGCTCGTATTTCATATCTCTCATACCCCCGCGCGCAGTATCCGCGCCGATATGTTGATTTTTTCGTTCTTCATTGATGTCGGAAGATCTGCCAATATACGGCCAAGACCCAGTGCTGTCACCTCATCCGGCCGCTCCACCACGCGCGCGTTCACACCCGTTACGCCCGCAATCATTTTATCCAGACCGTCAAGACAGCTCCCGCCGCCGCATAAAAGAATCCCGCGGCGGAAAACTTCCCCTACATACTGCGACGGAATATGCGATATGCCATCGCATATCGCCTCCAACAGGCAGGCTGTCGGCTCTTCCAAGGCATCAAACATTTCCCGGGAAGAAACTCGGACCGTAATGCTCTCTCCCGAATCATCCTGCTTTCCGCGTACATCAATCTTCCGGTCCTCACGATGAATCCAGACCGTTCCGATGCGGAGCTTGACCGCCTCCGCCGACCGGGCGCTGATCCGGATACCGTGCTTGTCCAAAAGATATGACGCAATGGCGGTATCAAAACTGTCACCACCCACGCGCACCGTATTCCGGTACAAAATACGCGATGCCGCCGCCAGAAGAATGCTTGTCTGCGATGCCCCAATATCGACCAGCAGAACCGCACTGTCCCGCGCAAGCTCCATCCCCGCCATTGCTGCCACCGGCGTATATACCAAAAATGTCTCCC
>CALWTT010000051.1 GCA_944384545.1 uncultured Clostridia bacterium
AGCGCTGCTTCGCGGATTCATATCGTGTCATTTTGCATGTCCTCTTCATTCTGCCGGACGAAACGAAACAGTCATCCGGTGTTTTTCTTCATTATACCAGCAATTTCGTTGCCTGTCAACGGCGCGGGGGGAAAAAGCAGCGCATCGGAAGAAGAATCTTTGGCCGATAACGGTGGCCGGAATCTTTAAAGGCATCGGGAAGAGTCCACGGCTTATATGCGTGAAATGGCAGCGAAGCGCTTGACAAATTGTTGTGCAACGGGGTATAATATATTGCAGGATGAATTGCGCCGATGAATTTTCCGTGAAAAATTGATGCATCGGACGCCCGGCGGGTGCTCTGTACTGCGGATGTCTATGGGAAAATGATTTTGTGAGCAAACTGCATGCTTCGCAGTAGAATATACAATATAAAGAATATGCTGGATGCAGCAGATAGGAAGTGGAATGCAATGAGAAAATTCATGGCGGATCCGGCGAATCGGTTTCTTTTCGGCGCTATTGTAGTGTTTCTGGCAGGACTTGCCATGATTTTGTTTCCGTCCGAAACCTTGCAGATTGTTGGGTATCTGATGGGGAGCGTTCTGATTTTTTTCGGACTGTTTTTTTTGATCGGATCCGGATGGTCGTATTCGGCTCCGATGATTACGCTTTCCTTGCTGCTGATTGCGTTCGGTATTCTTTGCTTCTTCTTTACGGCGCAGCTGGCCGCCGCCTTCCTGGTTTTGATGGGCATCTATTTGTTGCTTTGCGGTGCAAGTTATCTGACACTTGCTGTAGGCTTACAGAAAGAGCGGCACAGAAGCTGGTGGCTCCATGGAATGCTGTCCTTGCTTTTGATGGCAGCAGGGATTTATATTATAATCAATCCGTATCAGCTGCGTGATGCAGCTATGTTGGTTCTGGGTATTACGCTTATCCTGAACAGTGTAGAAAACTTTCTTTTGTATCTGCGGATGCGAAAAGGCCGATAATAGGGAAACGGGAGGAAAAGCAATCGCTGTATGAAACGCGACGATACCTATACATACGATGCCATTTGCGTGCTGGAAGTATCACAGGGACTTCCCGAGACCAAAACCGTGCTGAAACAGGTAGAATTTGAACTGGCATCCGTACGTGCGCGCGGCGGACATCTGATCAAATTTATCCATGACGATCGTCTCGGTGCTTCCCGCGTCCGTCTGCGAGCGGAAATCCGGCGTCAATTGCGTGTTTTCCGAAAGGAAGGACGGATTATTCTGATGATCTGCGGAGAAGATTTCTCTATGAGCGACAGTACCACGGCTTATCTGGCAGACAAGTGCCCCCAGGTGGAGCTTGACCGGGATATGGATCGGAAAAATGGCGATATCACCATTGTGTATTTCTGAATAAAGCAGCAGAACCGCCCGCGATGTACATCGCGGGCGGTTCTGCTGTCAAATGATAAAACGTGCAAAAGCGTACCGTGAGAGTTGGTACAAGCGCATTAACCGGAAACCTTTTCGTTGAGATAATTGACGACATCGTTTACCGTAATAAAGGTATGAAGATCGTCGTCGTCAATGGTAACATTGAATTTTTCCTCACAGAGAAGAATCAGGTCGGCGAGTTCGAGCGAATTGATACCGAGATCATTTGCAAGTTCAGCCTCGGGTGTAATATCGTCGGGACTGACACGAAGCTCATCGACGAGCAAGGATTTGAGTTTTTCAAACATACCGTCTTCCTCCAAAATATATGGCGGCCCAGCCGCATGGCGCGGTCAGGAACTCCGGACCGCCGAGGTACGGGAAACTCCAAAAAAACAGTAAAACACCGTACCAAACACTACTAATCATACACCATAAAGCAAAATTTGTCAATAGGTTATTCACAACAGGGCAAACATTCCAAAGAGCTCTGACAGGAATGCAGAGTGCAGTGCGTGCAAACAGAGGAATCTGCCTATTGCGTATCGCAGACAACTTGACACCCAGATGACCGGAAACGCAGCTGCGCGTATAAAGAGGAAGGTGTGGTATGTGCCGTATGTCTCAGTAAGAGCATAGGCATGGATTGTCGTCCGACACAGATGCTTTATTCCGACCTTTTTGGTGTATACAGAAGGACTTGGAGTACGATAGACGGGACAGAAAAAGAAAGTCTTGATTTATTTTAAGAATATGGTATAATAAGATCGGTTTGTGTCTGTAGCATGCAGGAAAACAGTAGTCGCATTTGAGGAATCCGCCATGGATTTGCTGCTTTCCGCAGGAGGGAAAACAGAGAATGAAAGAAATTGAAAATACTACCCAAGAGATGGAAGTTGAAACCGGTGTGCAAGATGCCGACGGCAGAGAAGAGGATATATATACAACGGTAGCAGATGTGCGTTTGGAAAGCAAGCGGAAACAGAAGAAGGCCGTCAAACGCCGCCTGAAAGCCGAAAAAAAAGCTGCTAAAGCATTGAAAAAGCGGGAACGTACGGCGCGGAAACTGCAATTAAAACGGGCAGGGAAAAAGCGTCGTCGTCATTTTGGCGACAGAAGTGACGGATACCGTATACGCACGCTGACTCCGTTTGCCAGAATTGCACCATATATCATGCAGATCCGGTCAGATGCACAGAATCATTTTGAAGAAGAGATTGATATTACGGATATAGAGTCCTATATCCGCGAAAAACGCCAGGAAGGCTTTCCGAGTTTTGGACTGCTACATATCATCATTGCGGCATATGTACGCGGGATTTCCCAGCGCCCTGGGATCAACCGGTTTATCGCGGGGAACAAAGTGTATTCCCGTAACAATATAGAGATCGTCATGACCGTTAAGAAAAAAATGACCACAACCTCTCCGGATACTACCATGAAATGCGTATTCCAGCCGGAAGATACCATTACCGATATATACCGGAAATGGAATGCTGTGGTAGAGCAGACGATCGGGGACAATGCCAATACGGATTTTGACAAAACGGCGAAGCTGCTGAATTATATCCCCGGCTTTTTGCTGAAACTGACGGTTCGCCTTTTACGGATCGCAGATTATTTTGGCTTGGTTCCGCGCGCCCTGACGCGTGTGAGTCCGTTCCACGGCTCCATGGTCATCACAAGTATGGGATCCTTGGGAATTGGCCCGATCTATCATCATCTGTATGATTTTGGGAATCTGCCGGTATTTATATCCTATGGAAAGAAGTATTCCAAAATTGTAGTGGATGAAGCGGGCACACCGATGAAGCGGCATTTTATCGGATTCCGCGCTGTGACCGATGAGCGGATCTGTGATGGCTTCTATTATGCGTCTGCCTTCAAAATTATTTTGCACGGCATCCGTCATCCCGAGAGCTTAGAGGTTCCTCCGGAAAAGGTCTATGAGGACATTGATTGAAATTTTACCGTATATAAACAGAGAGAGGCTCAAAAGAGCCTCTCTCTGTTTATATACAGGATCAGGAAGATGCAGGCAGGGAATCCAACTCCGCCGATGCCCGGTATTCGTAGATCGGAGTCTCCTTTTTTCCTTCTACATATTCCGCATCAATGATTACCCGTGCGATTTCCGGATGGGAAGGAACCTCATACATGGGCTTCATCATGATATCTTCCAGAATGGACCGGAGTCCCCGCGCTCCGGTTTCCCGACGAATGGCAAGATCGGCAATAGCGCCGAATGCGTCATCGGTAATGACCAGATCGGCATGGTCCAGCGCAAAGAGCTTGCGGTATTGTTTGGCCAGTGAATTCTTCGGTTCGCGCAAAATGCGTACCAGTGCATCACGGTCAAGATTTTCGAGTGCCACCATCACGGGGAGTCTTCCGACCAATTCGGGGATCAGACCGAATTTGACAATATCGTGTGCTTCTACATCACGATAGGCACCTCGTGCATTTTTTTCACTCTGCCCGGATATATTGCCGCCAAAACCGATATGATTTTTCCCCTTTCGCTTCTCAATAATTTTTTCCAGCCCGTCGAAAGCCCCGCCGCATATGAACAGAATATTGTCTGTGCGGATCTGGATAAATTCCTGATTGGGGTGCTTTCGCCCTCCCTGTGGAGGTACATTGGCCACCGTACCTTCCAGGATTTTGAGCAGCGCCTGCTGCACGCCTTCTCCGGATACATCCCGCGTAATCGAGGTGTTTTCTCCTTTTCGGGCAATTTTATCGATTTCGTCAATATAGATAATTCCTTTTTCCGCCAGCTCAATGTTGTAATCGGCCGCCTGAATCAGACGAAGCAGAATATTTTCGACATCCTCGCCGACATATCCGGCTTCCGTAAGCGTAGTGGCATCGGCGATGGCAAAGGGAAGACGGAAACTGCGTGCCAGGGTTTGTGCCAGATAGGTTTTTCCTACCCCAGTGGGGCCGAGAAGAAGCACATTGCTTTTCTGAATTTCGACGGCATCCTGCTCTTCCTCGGTCGCATCGGAGGAAGGGGATTTTGCGCGTTTTTCTTCGGCAGCCAGGATACGCTTGTAGTGGTTGTAAACGGAGACGGAAAGAACGCGCTTTGCATCCTCCTGCCCGATGACATATTCATCCAACATTGCCTTGATTTCCATAGGGCGAGGGAGCGTTTCGGCCGTCAAAGGCGGCCTTGCCTCCTGCTCGTCCGGGACATGCACATGACTGTTCAGAAGTTCTGCACAGGCGCCGACGCAATCATCGCAAATATAGATATTGCCGTTACGTGGGGAGGGGATGAGGAACATGGCCTGATTTTCATTGCGACCGCAAAAGGCACAGCGGCGCAGCCCGTCTTCCGGATTTTTAGGAGTGTTGGACATAAAACGGATACCTCAGTTAACCTCTTTTTTCTATAACCCGGTCAATCAGACCGTATTCTGCAGCCTGTTCGGCGGTCATGAAATTATCGCGCTCGGTGTCTTGGACTACAGTATCGAAGTTCTGGCCGGTGCGTTCCGCAAGAATGTGGTTCATTTTATCACGGATGCGCAGAATATGGTCCGCATGAATCTTGATGTCGGAGGCTTGCCCCTTCATACCGCCAAGTGGCTGGTGAATCATGATTTCGCTGTTCGGAAGAGCAAAGCGCTTACCTTTTTGGCCTGCGGCAAGCAGGAAAGCACCCATGCTGGCAGCCATGCCTATGCATATGGTAGAAACATCGCATTTGATGTAGTTCATGGTGTCAAAAATGGCCATACCGGCACTGATGGATCCACCGGGGCTGTTGATGTAGAAATGAATATCCTTTTCGGGATCCATGGATTCCAGATACAGCATTTGTGCGACAACAAGAGAAGCGGTTGTGTCATTCACCTCGTCGGCAAGAAAAACGATGCGGTCATTCAGCAGTCGGGAAAAAATGTCGAACGAACGTTCGCCGCGGTTGGTTTCCTCAATGACCATAGGGACGAGAGCCATATGTGTACCTCCTTCAGAGAAACGGTTACGGAGCGACCACAGCCTTGTCTTTCACAAGATCCATAGCCGCTTTTACTTTCAGGTCGGCAAGAATGCCGTCGCGATCCACCAGTTCCTTTACCTTATCGGCTGTGATGCCGTAGCTGTCTGCAATGCGCTTGTATTCTTCTTCGACGGCCTCCTCAGAAATCTGGGGGTTTTCCGCATCGGCAATTGCTTCCAATGCCAAACGCAGACGGACCTGTTTTTCCGCCTGGGGGCGCATCTGTTGTTTCAAGGCATCCATGTTCATTCCCGTGTACTTGAAATAGGTATTCAGATCCAAGCCTTGCATACGGAGTCGGTTTTCGTAATCCCGGACAAAGTTTTCTGTTTCTTCTTCAAACATGACCTCTGGGATATCGGCCTCGGTATTTTCGAGAATTGTATCGATCAGCTTTTCTTCAAAAGCAGCGTCCGCTTCCTGATCGTATCTCTTCTGAATTTTCGCCCGCACATCGGCTTTATATTCATCCAGTGTATCAAATTCCGAAACATCCTTGGCAAACTCATCGTCGAGGGCCGGGAGCTCTGTGGCCTTAATGCCATTGAGTTTGACGCGGAAGACAGCGGGCTTTCCGGCCAGATTTTCCGCGTGGTAATCAGCTGGGAAGGTGACGGATACATCAAATTCGTCGCCGATATTGTGCCCTGCTACCTGATCCTCAAACCCGGGGATAAACTGACCGGAGCCAAGGCGCAGATCAAATTTTTCTGCTTTGCCGCCTTCGAAGGCAACGCCGTCGACGCTTCCGTCGAAATCAATGTTGACGCTATCCCCCGATTGGGCAGGACGGTCTGTCACATCCAGGGTACGGCCGTTTCTCTCGCGTGTGCGGTTGATTTCAGCATCTACATCGGCATCGTCCGCCACCTTGGATTTCTTTTCTGCGGTGATTCCGAGATAATTTTTTACTTTGACGTCCGGCTTTACATATACGGTTGCTTTCAGAACAAGCCCATCATCGCCGGCAGAAACCACGTCGAACGAAGGGCGTCCCACCACCGAAAGCCCGGATTCTTTGACGGCGTTTTCATACGCGTCGGGAATGCAGGAATTGATGGCCTCTTCATAGAATATGCCTTTCCCGTATCTGCGTTCAATCAACGCGCGAGGCGCTTTGCCCTTGCGGAAGCCGGGAACCACAATATCTTTTACATTTTTCTGGTAGACCGCCTGGATTGCGGCATCAAAAGTTTCCCGATCCACACTGATTTCAAGATCATAGCAGTTACGGTCTTTTTCGGACTGTGTTGTTTTGGAAAGACCCATGATTTTCTCCTCCGAATGATGGAATAAAATATGTTGCATTTACATCTGCATTATTGTACCGCAACGAGCAGATTTTGTCAAGAGATATTTCCCATTTGAAAAGATTTCTCGAAAGGAAAAGGGAAATGCATCGTATTTTTGGCAAATGGAAGATTGACCGAAGGCACGTATATCGTCTCCTGTCAGGGAAGTTACTTGACAATGCACACGGGTTGTGCTATAATGTGCAGGAAGTGGACTTGATACAAAGGTCATACCCCGGAGGAAAAGATTTTGATATCTATGGATTTGATCACCAGCATCAATTCCGCGATCGTGTTGCTGTTTTGCGCGCTTTCAGCTTATCAGTACTTATATATACTTGTTTCTATCTTTTTTCAGCCGCGGCGATTCAAAGCCAGTACGTTGCATCGGTATGCTGTGCTGATCTGTGCCCGGAATGAAGAGGCCGTTGTGGGGAATCTGATAGACAGCGTCAAGCGGCAAAACTATCCGGAGTCGCTGATAGATGTATATGTTCTGGCCGATAATTGCGACGACAATACGCGCGGTGTATCCGAAGCCGCTGGTGCAATTGTATATGAGCGCCATGACAAGCAGAAAGTAGGAAAGGGATATGCGCTGGATTATCTTTTGCGCCGATTGATAGTCGATCGGGGAGAAACTTATTACGACGGTTATTTTGTACTTGACGCGGACAATTTGATTTCCTCCGACTATGTTGCAAAGATGAATGCAGTGTTTGACAGTGGTTACCGCGTGGTGACCAGTTATCGCAATTCCAAGAATTTTTCCACGAACTGGATCACGGCAGGCTACGGTTTGATGTTCATGAAAGAGGCGCGGCACATGAACAATGCGCGCATGATTCTGCATACCAGTTGTGCGATATCGGGAACGGGATTCCTTGTGCATCGGGACCTTGTGAACGAAAAAGGGGGATGGCCATACTACCTGCTGACAGAAGACCTGGAGTTTACGATGGAGCGCATATCGGCAGGAGAGAAAATCGGATATTGTCACGACGCCATGTTTTACGATGAGCAGCCGGTCACCTTCCGACAGTCCTGGCATCAGCGCATGCGCTGGTCGAAAGGGTTCTTACAGGCATTTATGCGTCATGGTGGAAGTATGATCCGCGGCGTTTTCCGGAAAAGGAGCGGATTTTCCTGCTTTGATGAAATTATGAATACCTTGCCGACCGTGATTCTTTCTTTCTTTGCTGCATTTTCCATCGGAAGCATGGTGTATGGTGCGGTATATAACCTGGTACAGAAAACTGCTCCCTGGCCATTTTTGGAATCCTTTGTCAGTTATATACTAGGTATTTACGTGGTAAATCTCGTTATAAGTGTGGTGACCACCATTACGGAGTGGAATAAAATTTCCTGTCCCGCCAGCAAAAAGATATTATATATTTTTACATATCCGATTTTTATGATGAGCAATATTCCCATCACGCTTGCCTCCATATTTGCAAGAGCAAAATGGCATCCGGTGCTCCATGGAGACAGAACGCGTATCGAAGAAATTGAAACACATGGATAGCAATGTTAAAAACGGAGAGCGGGGCGGCAGATGCCGTCCCGCTTTTGTAATCCTATATGAACAAAAACTGCACTTGCATTTTGATGAGGAATATGCTATACTATCAACGGAATAGAAGAACCCGCTTCAGTGCGGTACGAGGAAAGAATGCCTACTAAGAAGCAGTATCAAAAAAAAGCATGTGTGGTTATCGCGAGTGTGATGGGCGCAATGGTGTTGATTCTGCTGGTATTGGCGGTGATATTGCGTTATTTCGAGGAGCGCCCCCCGTCCGTACCCGGAAACATCCAGTTTGCAGATCCGTCACTGAGCGCCGATATATACGCGGACGCCGCCTATATGGCGTTGGATCGTTCCATCCACTATGTCACCAACGACGGGTATACGATCACGGTTGAAATTCCGGAGTCGGAATATGCAAAGTACAGCAAAGAAGTACAGTTGCTCATTGCATTGGTTCGTGCGGCGGAACGGGGCGATTCGGAGGCATATAATGCCTGTTTTTCACCGGAATACATACAGGAAAGCGGCCGGATAGATTCGTTTACCATGCAGAAAATCTATGATATCATGATTACAGAATACCGGACGAGTATTAGTGTTCCGGAGGGATACAGAACGGCGGCGGTGTACGGTCTACGCTATAAAATCAAGGACAACAACGGATCGCTGCGCAATGATATGGGAAGCGATGCGGAACACGAGCAATATATTTCGGTGGTAACCGATGCGCAGGGCAATGCATGGATTTACGGCATACAGTTGTATTATTCCCGTTGAGGGTCCAACTACGGAGGAGAATATGGTATACGCATATATATGGATTGCAGTGATTGTGGTTGCTGTCATCATGGAGGCGGCAACGGCCGGATTGGTGGCCATATGGTTTATGCCGCCGGCTGCCATTGCACTGATACTCGGTTTGTGCGGGGTGGAGTTCTGGATTCAGCTGACGGTTTTTCTGTTGCTGAGTCTCGGTTGTGTGCTGTTTGCCCGTCCGTTTTTTACCCGTCGTTTCAAGCGTGTGGCGACCAATGTGGATGCACTCATCGGAGAAAAAGTGGTTGTGACCGAGAAAATTGAAAATATTGTTGGCCGTGGCCAGGTAAAGCTTTCTAAGAACGGGCAGAGCTGGAGCGCGCGTTCGATGCGCGATGATGTCGAATATAGCGAAGGGGAGATCCTCACGGTGGTGGCAATCGAAGGGGTAAAGCTGATCTGTAAAAAGCAGTGATGATTCCAAAATGTTTTAATAGAAGGAGAACGCTTTATGGGATGGATTTATGCATTGCTGGGCCTTGTCGTCATTGTTTTGATTCTGATTATCTGTAACATGCACATCGTACCGCAGGCACATGCCTATGTCATTACGCGACTTGGCGCATATTCGAAGACATGGTCTACCGGCTTCCATATTACCGTGCCGTTTATCGAGAGAGTTTCGAAGCGCATCAATATGATGGAACAGGTAGCGGACTTCCAGCCGCAGTCGGTGATTACCAAGGACAACGTGCGCATGCAGATTGATACCGTAGTATTCTATCAGATCACGGATTGTAAACTGTATGCCTACGGCGTGACGAATCCGCTGCTTGCGATTGAAAATCTGACGGCTACCACATTGCGGAATATTATCGGAGAATTGGATCTGGACAGTACGCTGACCTCCCGGGATATCATCAATACGCGCATGCGTACTATTCTGGACGAAGCAACCGATCCGTGGGGAATCAAAGTGAATCGCGTGGAATTGAAGAATATCATACCGCCCCGCGAGATCCAGGACGCGATGGAAAAGCAGATGAAGGCAGAGCGGGAACGCCGCGAGGCCATTCTGCGTGCAGAAGGGGAGCGCAACAGTACAATTCTGGTTGCGGAAGGACGCAAGCAGTCGACGATCCTGGAGGCAGAAGCAGAAAAGCAAGCGGCTATCCTGCGTGCAGAGGCCGCCAAGGAAGCGAAGATCCGGGAGGCGGAAGGCGAGGCAGAGGCGATTCTTCAATTGCAGAAAGCCACCGCGACCGGAATAGAAATGATCAATCAGGCAGCTCCCAGCGAAGGATATATTGCCATAAAAGGTCTGGAAGCATTGGAAAAAGTAGGGGCGGGACAGTCGACCAAGCTGATTATCCCGTCGGAGCTGCAGTCGCTTGCCGGATTGGTTTCCTCTGCGGCAGAGCTTGCAAAATTTGGCGCAACTGCGCCGGCAGAAAAGAAAAAATCTGAATAAACACCGTACGGTGTAAAAAGAACAGGAGTCCCGGTACACCGGGGCTCCTGTTCTCACTATGAAAGGAAAAGACGGAAGGTCATGATACATAAAAAAGAAACCATTCCAGTACAGCATCCGATAGCGCCCGTATATGATACCGCATCTGAAATTCTGATTCTGGGAAGTTTCCCATCGGTACGTTCGCGGGAGGCAGGCTTTTTTTATGCACACCCGCAGAATCGGTTCTGGAGGGTGCTTGCCAGCATATATGCGGAAACGGTTCCGGAGGAGACAGAAGAAAAGAAACGTTTTTTGTACCGCCACCATATTGCACTATGGGATGTAATAGCAAGCTGCACCATGGAGGGAAGTGCAGATGCGAGCATCCGGAATGTCCGTCCGAATGACCTGTCCTGCATATTGCATGCAGCGCCGATCAGCCGTATCTGCGTCAACGGACAAACCGCGATGAAATACTATAACCGGTATATACGCGCACATATCGGCAGAGAAGCGGAGATGCTTCCGTCTACATCGGCAGCCAATGCCTCCTGGTCACTTGCCCGCCTGACCGATGTGTGGAAAAAGTGTTTGACCGAGGGGGAAAAACCGATCCCTGAACCAATCGGAATGCGACATGGAAGATGAATATATAACACATCAATATGAATACGCGCAAATACAGCGATCTTTTTTGTATGATATAATCATATTGAGAGAAAAACCGGAGCATTTTTCATAAAGCTGTTAAAGTATCACTGTATAACGGCAATGCAAAGAATTTTGTGTGCTGGATCCGGGAGCTATGAGAATATGGATGAAAGGAATGCGTGCCCATAAGTTATTTATAAAGCATAGATAATATACGGCAGAAAATCTATTTACAGGTGCTTGGCGTGTGGAGTAAGTACAGGTGTTCCGTACTTGTGTCCGGGGAAACAGATTGATAGAAGGAGAAAAGAATGGAGCAGTATCTTTTCTTTGAAAAGGACCCCGTTGGAAATGATGAACTACCGCTTTTCATTAAGGATATGCCGGTCAATGAACTGAAATTCGATAAAGGATTCTTTGAAAATTACCGGATCCCAACGATCTGGTTTACCAATGGGGAAATGAGTTGTTCCTATGCAAATCGTCATTTGCCGATTGACTATAATGACGATCAGTATGTGAAAAAGCTGATTCCGGAAAAGTATCGTACGCAGATCGAAGATGTTTTCGGCGACACGGTTTTTTTCCATTTTCACGACTGTTATGAAATGAATTACATTCGTCAGGGAACGGTGTATTACATCATAGATCAGAAGCTGATTCGTTGCGATGCCGGGGATATGATTATTATCAACGGGAGTATTCCGCATGCATGGAAACGCGTAGGAGAATATCAGACTGTATGGGCAAAAATTCTTTCTTTTGTGCCAAGGCCCATGTTCAGCACGAAGGCGCCGGACGACCAGATTATACAGGCGATATATGCCGGTACCACATATTTGCATATAAGATCCGGTGATGCCTGCAATACAGAGCTGCGGGAACTGATATGCGATGTAGAAAAAGAGTATACCGAAAAGCGGGCCGGGTATAAAAGCATGATATACGGTGATATGCATCGTTTTTCCGTTTTGCTTATCCGTCAGTATTATCAGAAGACGTCCGGGCATATGGCCTCGTCTTTTCCCACGGATAAAGCCTTTGAACGCCTGATAGAGCATATCAACGAGCATTATCTTGAACCGATGTCTCTTCCGGACATCGCAAAATTTGCCAATATGAACAAGAATTATTTCTGTTCGTATTTCAAGAAGAAAACCGGCATGTCCTTCCATGAATATATCCGTCGGTTGCGGATCGTCAAGGCAACCGATCTGCTGCTGCACAGTGAGTATAATATTACGGAGATTATTGAGCGGACGGGCTTTGAAAGCAATACCCCTTTTTACCGCGCCTTTAAGAACTTGTATAAAATGTCGCCTTTGGAGTTCAAAAAACAATACTACGAAAAAAGGAACCAAGCATAACAACAGTGTGTGATGAAACAGGATGCGGGATTTCGGGCATATCGGGATCGTGCCAGGCGGCTACACCTGGCAGGCAAGTCGGGTGTGGACATGGCAGAGCTCCGGAAACGTTGCAGATGCGATCAGGATTGTCGAAACGGGAAGTAGCATACACGCCTCACGCCCTATTATGGCAGAGGAATAAATAAGGAGGAGTATCCATGAAAGAAAATTTGTTTCGGGTAGAGAACACACAGGATCGGGATATATTGGGGAAAGATAAAAACGCATCTGGCCTTTCACTGGCAGACAGAACCGATGCATTGCAGAATGCGATCGATCGTGCAGCAGACGGCGACACAATATCGCTTCCGGAAGGTATTGT
>CALWTT010000052.1 GCA_944384545.1 uncultured Clostridia bacterium
GGCACGAAGCAGGCCAAGGCGATTCTGGATTTTTTCATTTTTCGCGTCCAGAAGCGCCTTCTCTTCGTCGGTCATGTTTTCCAGCTCTTCGGCGGATACCTCTATGGGCAGATAGTAGTCATATTCCACATTCTGCTCGGCAGTATCCTTGTAGAATGCGATATTATCAAAGAGGGCTTCCCCGTTCGGCTGACCGGAGTATTCACAGATGATATCCAGCCACAATACCTGCTTCGGCCGTTCCTCGATCTCCAGGGTGCCGCTGACAAACTGCCAGTCATGACAGCTCTTCGAAAAGTCAAAGTAATGCGTCTCTACCTCGGTCTGCATCGAATATTCGTCATAATAACAGACATCCACGCGGAGCGCGAATCTGCCAAGCGGGCCCGCTACCTGTCCGCTCGCTTTGCCAAAGCCGGATACAATATACGTACCCGCACCTACGGCGGAAAAGTTCCCGCTTTGCAGGTGGGTGAGGGTGGTTGCATACAGGCGCTGGGTCAGTTTGCCCACAGAAAGGACCGCACCGTTTTGTGTACTGCTTCTGATCAGCGCCGCATGACCGAAGGGGGCATCGGTCTCGCATATGGCAACATTGCCGTATGCGGTGATGCCGGCACCGCCTGCAATCACCGTGTCCGTATCCCAGTAGGTGCCTATGGCATTGAACGCATCGGTACCCATGGTGCGCGCAACCGGCTCGAAATTCCCTGCCTGTACCCAGGTATAGGGGTTATTCCCCGCTTCTTTTTCCAGCATGATGCCGGAAATGGAAACGTTGGCATTTTCCGACGGACTGGTTCCGCCAATCACACGGAATGCGATCTGGAAAAACTGGCCGTCGAATGCTGCATCAAATGTCAGGCTGAAGGTGAAGGGAGCGCCCGAGGCACTGTACAGGTTCACCGGAACCGCCTCCTTGGAATAGCTGCCGGAGCTCAGAACGGCAGCGGCTTCCAGTTCTATGGTCACATCCTCACAGTAAAGAATCGTCATTTCTGCGGTGAGCGTATAGGTTCCCGCAGGCAAAGCGACATACTGATAAAAAACCGAGGTGCTGCCGGCGGTCGGCAGCACGACAGCCATCCCTGCATTATACGTAATGGCTCCGGTCGAATCCCAGTGCATATATTTCCCGTTGGCGGTCATACGCTTGAAGTCGCCGTTCAGAAGATAGTTTGTCTGGCTTTCGCCCACTGCCAGCGAGTTTTTGATGTTGTTTTTTACGACGCCGGCTGTCTCATAGGTGCCCGAGGTGGCACCCAGAAGGCGCGTTCCCGCCAGGTCCGTGGTATAGCAGCTAATGGCACGCCCCACAGTATCAAAGGCGCACCGGGTAAGCGTATCGTCGCTGTTGCCGAAAATATCGTCGCTGCCGCTGTTACGGATTTGTGTATAATCGCCGTTCCATGTAATGGTGATCCGCTGCCCCGGCGTGCTGCCGGCAAATTCCTGCACCCCGCTGACCCGGTTGCCGGTATAGGTATAGGTAACCGCACGCACCGACAGGTCATCCGACACACGGGTCATCCGGCCGGCACTGTCGTACGTGTAACTGGCCTTTCCATCTACGGTAACATTGACGGTGTTCGAGGCCGAATAATAGAAATTCTGCCAGCTGGTATCCGCGTTCCCGTGCGCGTATACCAGTTCCCGCAGGTAACTGCCGTACCGTCCGACCGATCCGTTATACGTGGAGGAATAGCGGAACACAATTGCCTCGTGTGTTGCGGGATTTTCGATATATGCTATGTGCGAATCATAATAGGCAATGGTAAGAAAGGCAATCGTACTCCCGCCATTCGGCGTCAAAGACACCCCGACAGGACGCCGGCTGGTATCATAGGTAAAAGACACGGCATTCCCATACGGATCGGTGATCTCACAAAGGCGCCATGCAGATTCCACATTCGTCCCCGCGCCAAATGTGATCCCCATGTTTTCAAAGCGCTTGACGATCTGACTGTTATCGGTCAGGGTGATTTCATCCTCATCGACGGAAAGCGTCATCTGTAAACCGTCTTCATCCGTATACATACGGATGTCCGTATCGGTCGTCACATCCGCATATAAAAAGGCATGCTCTGTCCCGTCCGCATCCGCAAGAACGTAATAGGTTTCCTCCGTACCGTCCGATGCGGTATAGGTTCTCTCTATCAGCGTCTCCTGCATACTCAGCTTGAAGCCAAGCGGCATGATGCCCTGGTTATAGCCGGTTTGGGCATTCGGATACATGTAAGCAAGATTCGCCAATGCGGAGTGATAGACCAGCGTGGGCGTATACGGGAAAAGGCTGTCGGTGGTAGACAGAAGCGGTTTGGTCAGGGTCAGCGTGCCGGTAGCGTTGTTCACATACCCGCTTCCGCCCAGACCGATTTCCTGCGTAGTATAGGACCAATAGGATTCCAGGCCCTTCATATCCCGATAGGAGAGAATAAGCGCCGGGGCATTGGCGCCCGCTTCGCTCGTGGCAAAGCCGATTTCGCGTCCCGTCGCGTAAACGGATGCCTGCCGGAAGGCGACACCATAATTCGTGCCGGGATCCGCATACCATGCGCGCGCCAACGCTGTGATGTCCCAGCTATACCGGTTATTCTCGCCATGCGCCGCGTCCACAACCGTATAGTCCAGTGCAGTCGGGGCAAGGGCTCCCTCCGGGTTCGTCTCCGCGTGGGCTTTGTTCCATGTAAGGGTGTTATCCCAGGCACTGGTAACCGCGTATGCACTGACATGGTCGCCATTCGGCGATGCGGTGTACAGCGATACGGTCGCGCTTACAATATAGGAGGAAGCGGGAAGGGTCGGGAGCGTATTGGACTTCCAATATGCGGTGAGCCCATCGCCAACATACATAACATCTGCCGTCGGCTCCGGGGTGTCCGGGAAGTCGGCAGAAATGTCCAGATCCGTATAGGTGCTGTCTCCCTGTATACCGATACGCGGGGCCACACTCTGATTGGGAAGCATCACCGTCTCGGAAGAGATGGTGCCCTGCTCCGGAAGATCGGCCCATTTTCCATCCGCCGTCCGATAATGGACGGGGGCAACATACTGAACGGCAATATAACTGCCGTCTTCCAAGCGATAATGTTTGACATATTCTTCCCGTCTGTCAATGAGTTCAAAGCTTTCCGATATAATACGCAAAGCAGGCGACATTCCCGCTTCGGATGCCTGTGCCTCTGTGACAACAGTATTTTCCATCTGTAATGCGGAAACAGGAAACACGGGTATGGCCAAAATCGCCATGACGAAAGCCAATGTCAGACACATAAGTTGACTACAGAAACTTCTTTTCATACTTCTGATTCCTTTCCGGCTTTTATTCCTGAACTGTTTTTACCATGCTTCTTCTCTGACCCAGTGATTCCCGAAATTTTTCTGTATAGTGAAGATTTCTGTTTTGAGCATAGCATACTTCGGCATGGTTGTCAATAAGATTTGTATAAGTTGTTCATTTTGTATATATATATTATTCATTTATTGTTGATACTGTCACTCCTTTCCCGAAATTTCTCCACGCTAAAAATGAAAATATAAAACCGGACGACTGGATGGTATCCGATAGCTTCTCTCATACTGCTATACCCGCATAACATACGCGCTATACGGTTCCTCCGGCACTGCACCTATCGGTGCTCGTTCCCGCCTCCTGCTCCCGAACCGCATGCTGCTTTTGCCGTATTGTACCGATCATGGCGGGCAGTCAAAACCACCGGCATGACGCTTTCTTATCATTTCCGTCTTTGCATTTTCCTCTTTCGGAACAGCTATATACAGACGGCAACCATCCGCGTACGGTCTGAAAGACTCTCGCTCCCGGTTTGCAGGCGGCCGGGGAGCGCGCATGGTCGGACTCCTGGCGCGCTCCCGCGCTTTTTGGCTTCCCCTGACATATCCGCGGCAATCTGCTTTGCTTCGGTTCCGCCAACACACCCCGATACGGCACGTGGCTTTGTGTTTATCTGCTTTGCCCGCAATGCAGAACCATGGAAAAAATCCGCACATCTATTGTTGCCCGCCACCGATGCTGCCGGTATCAAGCAAACAGGACGTATTCCTCCTCGGAATACGTCCTGTTTGCTGTCACTGCTTTTTCTTTTTCCCCTTGGACAGCGCATCGGATTTCCGCATCGCTTTCTTTCCCTGCCCGGACTTGCTTTTCCGCACGCTTTGTGCTATAATGCTCCTGCTTGCTGCACCATGCACCCTTCGCTGTGCAGATCTTCTCTGTTTGTTGTACCACCTCTTTCCCCCGTATGCTTCTGCCATTTTGCCGTAAAATATCTGTAATCCATACATGAGGAGGCTTTTCTGTATGATCCCCGTAAACGGCGATGCCTGCAATGACCGTCTGATGCGTATAACACAGCCCTCGCTTTCCTTCCGGCAGGAGGAAGATCCGGAGGAGCAGGCCACCCGGTTGCGCGACTGCTTCCGCTCCCTGCTCGGCATGGACGCTATCGAAAGCAATGCGGCCCCTCTTTCGTCACCTCTTTTGGAATATACCGAGAAAAAAGACGGTTATACCGAAATCCGCTTCCTCTTTGAAAGCGAACAGGACTGCCTGGTTCCCTGCTATCTGCTGCTCCCCGATGGTGACGGCCGCTTTCCCCTTGTCATCACGCTTCAGGGACATACTACCGGCGTACACAACAGCATCGGGAAACCCCTCTTTCCGGGAGATGATGCCTACATCGCCTCCCGCGGCGATTTCGCCCGTCAGGCGGTTGCGCAGGGCTATGCCGCTCTCGCAATAGAGCAGCGCGGTATGGGGGAACGGGCCTCCAAAGCCGAAAATCGTTCCACCGGCTGTCGCTTTGCCTCTAACCGTGCTCTCCTGCTCGGAAAGACCCTGCTCGGCGAACGCATTTTCGACATCTCGCGTGCCATCGATGTGATTCCTTTGCTTCCTGCGGATCTTTCCGGGAAAATCGATCTCTCCCGCATCGCCTGCACCGGCAATTCCGGCGGCGGAACCGCTACCTACTATGCTGCCTGCTACGATCCCCGCATCTGCGTCGCTGCGCCCAGCTGCAGCGTCTGCTCCTATGCCGACTCGATCGGGGACCTCTATCACTGTGAATGCAATTATATCCCACGCGCCCTCCGCTTCTTTGAGATGGGCGATCTCGCACTCCTCATTGCGCCGCGCAGGCTGATCGTTATTGCCGGCGAAAAGGATCCGATCTTCCCCATCGGCGGAGTCCGCGCCGCCTTCCGCACCATAGACGCCATTTATCACAAGACGGGTTGCCCCGACCATGCACGCCTGATTGTCACGCCCCGGGACCATTACTGGTGCAAAGATCTGATCTGGCCTGCCATCCGCGATGCGCTGCGCTGATCGGAAATCTGTCTGCTCAGAACACAAGCCCGCCCTTTTCAAAGCGGTTTTCACGCGGATGTGCTATTTTCTCTTATATCCCGCGCCACACGCCCCCATCTTTCTGCAAGGAGTCTTGTTTATGATTACGCCTTCTCCGCACAGCATCGATACGCTCCGGCAAAAATCCGCCTTCCTTTGTGATATGGATGGCGTCATCTATCACGGCAATTCGCTCATTCCCCATGTCCGCGAATTCGTGGAGTGGCTGAACCGCGAAAACAAAAATTACCTCTTCCTGACAAACGGATCCGGGAAATCCCCGCGCGAGCTCTCCGAAAAGCTCGAGCGCATGGGCCTTTCGGTCAGCGAGGATCACTTCTATACCAGCGCGCTGGCCACCGCCTCCTTTCTCGCAGGACAGTGCCCCGGCGGCAGTGCCTATGTCATCGGAGAGCCCGGTCTCGTCAACGCCATGTATGAGGCGGGCTTCAGTATGAACAGTCATAACCCCGACTATGTGGTATTTGGAAAAACCTCCTCCCTTGTCTACAGCGAGATTGAACGCGCTGTCCGCCTCATTCAGCGCGGCGCCAAGCTCATCGGAACCAATCCCGATCTGACCGATCCGGCCGAGGACGGATTCGTTCCCGCCTGCCGCGCGCTCATTGCACCGATTGAACTCGCTACCGGCAAAAAAGCCTACTATATCGGAAAACCCAATCCCCTCATGATGCGCCACGCGCTGCGACGCTTGCAATGCCAGCGCCAGGATGCCGTCATCATCGGCGATCGCATGGATACCGATATCATTGCCGGCATCGAAAGTGAGGTCGATACCGTACTCGTCCTCTCCGGCGTCAGCAACGAGCATACACCCGATGACTTCCCCTACCGACCCGGATTCATTCTGCCCGACGTCGGTGCCATCCTTCCCACATGTGAATCTCATGCGAAGGAGGCGCTATGATCCGGATCCCCGTCGATTCCGAAAAGGGCTTCTGGCGCGCCGCTCTCGCGCTCGCCCTTCCCATCGCCTTTCAGAACCTACTCACCTCCTGCGGCTCCCTCATCGATACCGCCATGATCATCGGTCTCGGCAACGCACCTACCTCCGCCATGGGGGTCGCTTCCCGCTTTGCCTTCCTGCTCAACGTCATATGCTTCGGCTTCGCTTCCGGCTGCGCCACCCTCCTCTCTCAGTACTGGGGGGCGAAGGATCTTGACAATCTCCGCCGCTCTGCCGGGCTTGCGCTTTCCGCCGCACTCCTCTTCGGCCTCTTCTATACCGCATGTCTCGCACTCTTCCCGGGGGCCTGCATGCAGCTTTTTACCTCCGAGTCGCTGATCCGCGACCTCGGGGCGGATTACCTGCGCATTTATGCTGCGGCCGTTCCTTTCGTCATCCTCTCCCAGATCCTCTGCGCCGCCCTGCGTGCCGTACAGCATGTCGCCATTCCGCTCCTCTCCTCGGCCGCTGCGGTCCTTGTCAATACCGGTCTCAATTACTGTCTGATCTTCGGGAATTTCGGGTTCCCCCGCCTCGAAATGAAGGGCGCTGCTCTTGCTACCGCCATCGGCTATGCCGTGCAGGCGCTCGTTCTCATCGCCGCCATTCTCTTTACCAGAAATCCCTTTCGCGCAAAGCTCTCCGCTTTCTTCTCGTTCTCACGGGAGTTCCTGCGCAAATATTTCCGCATTGCCGCTCCCGTTCTCCTTAATGAGTCGCTTTGGGCGGTCGGAACCAATGTATATGTCATGGTCTACGCCCGCCAGGGCATTGAAGCACACGCGGGGTACACGCTCTACGAAAATGTACAGCAGCTCTTCTTCGTCTTCTTTGTCGGCATCTGCGGCGCCTGCTCGGTCATGGTCGGCATGCGCGTCGGTGCCGGCGACCATGAAGGCGCTTACCGTGCTGCCCGTCGCTTCGCCGTTATGACCCCGCTGCTCGGCTTCCTGCTCGGGACGGCCCTCATCGCTGCGCGCATGCCGCTCCTTTCCCTCTTTCCGCTCGAAACCGAGGGGGCGCGCCATGTCGCCGCGGACTGCCTCTTTTTCTATGGGTTCTGGCTCTTTGCACGTATGATTCCCTATATCCTCATCTGCGGTATCTTCCGCGCCGGCGGGGATACACGCACCGGATGCTTTCTCGACATGCTCGGCCTTTACGGCTTTGGCATCCCTGCCGTACTGATCTTCGGACTTCTGATCCGCCCTGCTTCTTTTGTGGTGCTGGTCGCTGCAATGTTCATTGCGGAGGATACCGTCAAGGGCATTCTCTGTGTACGCCATTTCCGCAGCCGGCGCTGGATCCGGCAGATTACCGCTGCCTGTGACGCCACTCCCTGCCATACGCAAAACGCACACGAGCCGATCGGAACAACCAACTGAAGAAGCGGGGCGTACAGAAAGTACGCCCCGCTTCTTTCACATAACAGAACACCGGATCCCTTCCGTATGAATCGCCCCACCGGCAGAAGCCGGCCGCTCCGCTCCTGCCACCGGGATCCGGCGGCAATACGCTGTGCGACGCGACCGCTTACCGGTCAGTAGCTCCGCACGTCAGCGGGCCGGATCGGAATCCGCTGGATCTGCTGCACGCCGTTCCGTTCAATGGTCAGCTCTACCGTACTCCCTGCACGGGCATAGAGCAATTCGTCCAGCAGGTGATATTGCTGCGTCACGTCCAGCGTGTCACGGTCATCCACACGCACCGACAGAATCCTGTCTCCCGCCTGCAGGTACCCGTCGGATGCCGAGCCTGCCGTCACCTCCTGCACGGTATTCTCTTCATACAGGACCAGCAGGCCGGTTTCTCCGTCATACCGCACGCTATGATTCTCCGCCAGCACCGTCGCGCCGAGGTAGGCGCGCTGCACCGTCGTCACCTGCGCGCCGTCGCAGGTTTCCAGGATGTTCTCTGCCACCGCCACCGCCAGCGATACCGGAATCGCATAGCCGATATTGTCGGTATCCTTCACCGTCGATTTCGCATTCACGATGCCGATCAGCTCCCCGCGGCCGTTGAACAGTCCGCCGCCGCTGTTCCCCGGGTTCACCGCCGTATCCACTCGCATCACGCGGTACTGCACCGCCGTGCTCCCATCCACTCCCGTCATGGTAATATATTCCGACAGCACGCTGACCACACCGCTCGTGACCGAAAGACCCGCCGCATCCGCATTCCCGATGGCCAGCGCGGTCTGCCCCACCACCGTTCCATAGGGATCCGCCAGCGTAACCGCTGCGGCGAAGGCCTCTTTCAGATAGCTTCCCCCTTCCACGCGGAGCAATGCGATATCGTAATACATCGATCCTCCCACATACGATGCATCCATGGCGTAGTCCGCATATTCCCTTCCGTACAGGCAGATCCGGATCTCCGGACTGATGCCGTACTGCTCATCGTATACCACATGGTGGTTGGTCAGAATGTATGCATCTCCGGTTTCCTTGTCCAGGCGGTAGATCACGCCCGCCCCCGCCGTACTCCGGCAGATCACCGACACCGCACTGCGCATCCCCACCGCTGCCGCGTACCGCATCGTCCCCAGTGCGTCCGAAGCGCCGTCCACAATGACCGTATTCTGCTCCTGCACACCATCGAGGCCGTCCTTGCCCGCCTGGCCCTGCAATGACGCCAGCCATTCCTCCTGCGTCCCCGAAAAGCCTGCCTCACAGGCCAGTTCATATGCCGATTTCCCGTCATACCCCTGCTTGATCTCGCATCCGCTCATCAGTGTCAGCGACATCACGGTCACCAACAGCAACACGATCGACATCCGTTTCTTTCCCATCGTTTTCTTTCGCCCCGCTTTTGTGCTTTTGTATGCATGGATGCTTACAGTATAGCATATTCCGCCTCCATTGTAAAGTCGGACTTGCGTTTCGGAACGCAACGTGGTATACTGATCTTATCTATACGTGTGAGGTTGTTTTTATGGAAACACAAATTCTTGCCTCGGTGGCAGGGCAGAACATCACGCAGGCCGATGTCGACCAGTTCATCGCTTCGCTCGGCCAGCGCGGCGATATCTACCGGACCCAGGAAGGCCGCGCCGCGATCCTCGAAGAACTCATCAACCGCAAACTCTTTCTCACAGAGGCAGCACGGGACCTCTTTGAGGCAGAGCCTGCCTTCCGCGCACAGCTGAAGCAGGTTAAGGAAAATCTCCTCATCCGCTACGCAACCGATAAAGCGCTTGCCGGCGTCCGCGTCAGCGATGAGGAGGTCCGCCGCTTCTATGAGGAAAACAAGGATAAAATGAACAGCGCCGGCACCGTCAATGCCAGCCATATCCTCGTGGACAGTAAGGAGCGCGCCGAGGAGATCCGTCAGAAGATCCTTTCCGGGCTGATCTCCTTCGAAGAAGCCGCACGCACCTACAGCGCCTGTCCCTCCCGCGAAGAGGGCGGCAATCTCGGAGATTTCGGCCCCGGTCAGATGGTGCCCGCCTTTGAAGAAGCTGCATTTGCGCTCGCGGTCGGTGAAATTTCCCAGCCGGTGCAAACCGACTTCGGATTCCATCTGATCCGCGTCAACAGCAGAAACGCCGCAACTACCCCTTCCTTTGAGCAGGTCCGCGAGGAAATCCGCGCAAGACTCCTGCAGGAGAAGCAGCAGGCTGCCTACACCAGTAAAATCAATCAGTTGCGCATCCGCTTCCCTGTCGATCGCCTGTAAATCTTTGGAACACACGGGCTCTTCCCTTTCAAAGCATACCTGTTCTATGCAACACACGGGTACTGTCCTCCCGAACAAGTGCAGCTTCTGTACAGCACGTCGTGCCTCCTGCGACAGGCAGGCGTATGCGACAGCATACGTACAGGCGACATTGTATTGGATGGAAGAATACACCTTTACCCTGAGCCGGATCGAGGGCAATATTGTCATGCAGGATGAAGATGCCGGACATCTGCGCATTTATGTTCCCATCCAGAAC
>CALWTT010000053.1 GCA_944384545.1 uncultured Clostridia bacterium
CATCCGCTTCCTCTTTCCGGCCCAGCGCCGACAGGGCGGCCGCTTCATAGTAGCGGTAGGGCATCAGAACGCTTTCGTTCCAGAAGCCCGTATGCAGGTTCTCCGGAATCTTGCGCGATGCACGGAAGGCCGCCAGTGCATCCTCATACCGCTTCTCCCGCATCGCAATCCGGCCGGCCGTGAACCGCGAGAACAGATACGGCTCCACCGTTGCAAATTCCGCACCCTCGCCCGGATAGAAGTCGTGCGACAGCATGACGCGCTCGGCATTTTCATAGTCCCGTGCCGCGTTGTAGGAGTTCGCAATGGCCAGCATCATGGCATCCGATGCTTCTGCCGGACGGTTCGCTTCCAGATATGCCGCGCGCTCCTTTCCGTCAAGACCCATCTTCTCCATCACGACCGCCGTTTCGCACAGCAGCGTCTCATCGCCCGGATGCAGTTCGACCGCACGGTTCATCAGGCGCAGTGCCTCCTGCTTCCGGCCCAGCCGGTTGAAGTAGGCAATGGCCAGGTTCCGATAGGGAATATAGAAGTCAGGCAGGTAGCGCACCGCCGTCTCCCACAGCTCCGCCGCGCGCTCCGAAAGACGACGGTCATACAGGATACAGCCCAGAAGGTACGCGGCAAAGCCGTCCTTTTCGTTGTGACGGAGGGCGTCCTCCAGTACCGCAATCTCTTCTGCACGGGACGGGAACACCTTGACAATCTTCTCGGCCGACGCCGCACGCCGCATCCGCGCCGCACGCGGACTCTCTCCCTGCTTTTCGTAGCAGAAGGCCAGCGTATAGGCCACCATCGCCGAATCCGGGCAAAGCCGATGCACACCTTCCAACAGCCGCGCTGTCTCCTCTGTAAAGCCCGCGCGCAGAAGATCAAAGGCGATATCCAGTGCCGTCTCCGCCGGATTCGAATGCAAAGAATCCAGAAACTCCTGCCGCCCGCGGCCGGTGATCAGCACAAGGCTGTACCGTGCGATATGCAGCATGGGATCCGCCGTCAGTGCGGTGCGCAGCAGGCTCTGTGCCTGGCGGGTCTCTCCCGTCTTCCACAGTGCCAGCGCCGCATAACTCACCGCCAGAGGATGGCTCGCCTCTTTTTCCATCGCGCGCAGGGCATGCCGCAGCATTTCTCCGTACTGACCGCGCTGTCCATCGATGGCCGCAATCAGCGTCATGGCCGGAGAGATCACATTGGCCGACCAGCAGGCATGCTGCAAGATGTCATATGCCTCATCCACACGGCCAAGTCCGTACAGAGCGTATCCCAGAAGACAGCCCACCGTGCCGTCCGCCGGGTTCGGGTTGTAGCTGCACTCGATGCGATGCGCATGCTCCAGATAGGGCAGTGCATCCGCAAACCGCGCAAGACGGCAATAATATTCGCCAAGCGCCGTCAATGCCGGCAGATAGTCCGGATCCCGCTCCAGCGCCGCAAGATAATAGATGTCCGGTTTGTACAGCGGGTCGCGGTACTGGTCGATGTGCCGGCCCGCCACCGTCATCTGCCCCGCCGTGATCAGCTTATCGGGAAGCGGTATGCCCGGATTGTCCTTCGGGATATGGATGTAATCGTAGTCCTCTTCGGTATAGGAGAGCAGAACCCGCCCTTCGCTGTCCCGGATCTCGCAGGTCAGCTTTTCCTCCGCCGGGTAGGTCACGGCAAAGCTGCGGCAGACCGACGGTGCCAGATCCGTCCGCTCCTGCAGAAGCACGCTGCCGTCCGCACGGCGCAGGATCACCTCCGCTCCCTCATACACCGAGGTCGCATTCACGCGCAGCTCGCCCGCCTCCCGGTCAAGCGAAGCCGCCGCATGCAGCCCTGCACAGGTCGTATAGCCGATTCCCTGCGTCGGATACCAGTACTGCGAGAAGGTCTTGGTCTCATACGGTGCAATCCAGGTAAAGTCCGGCTGGTCATCGGTGTACGAGCCCGCCATCAGCTCCGCATACGGACCGTCTGCATCCGTCAGCTGCTTTTCCCAGTTCTCTGCATTGTCACCGTATCCCCACGTGAACATCTTTTTCCCCGGCGAGATATGGTGGTCCGCAATATGCAGCACGCCGCAGTTCTTCCGGTAATCGAAGCCTCCGAAAAAGTCAAAGCGGGATGGCGCCGCAAAGTACGAGGTCGCAAGCCGCGAATTCTTGTGCCAGCTGATATCCTTCGGCTCGGTGATGTTGTCTGCTCCGTACTGTCCCGAGGCGATCGGGAAGGTCGTGTGACTGCGGTCATAATGGTGATGCACCCATGTCACATCCGGCGGGAACACCAGACGATAGCCCTCATGCACCGCTACCGCCGCATTCTCCCACCACAGGAAGGAGCGCGCATACGCCGTACGATTGGTCACCGATACACGCGTCTCAAAATACGAAGCATCCGGCCGCAGCACGATACCTACCATGCCCTTTGTGCGTTCCACCGGCTCGTGCTCCGACAGCCACACAATCGCGCTTCCGTCCTCCTCCCGCTCAATGCGGTAATCCACCGGCATCATGGTGGAGGGGCGGTGATGGTAGGGCCAGTTGAATTCGATGCCGCCCGAAATCCAGGATCCGTACGCGCCGATCAGCGCCGGCTTGATCACGTGCTGACGGTAAAGAAAATCGTAGCCGGTCACTTTATCGTACGCTTCGAATACGCGGCCGCCCAGCTCCGGAATCACGGCCACGCGGATATACTCGTTTTCCAGCCGGATCACCGTATAGTTGCGTTCTGCGCGGTGTTCCCGGTCTACCTTTGTCACTACGCGACTCGGATACGGATTGCCGGAGGTTCCCTGATGGATCCGGGTTTCCGCGAACATGGGCATTTCTTCCGCTTCAGGCGAGGGATAGGTAGGGATCGACCATGTCTCTTCCACCGCGATCACGGGCGTTGGCGTTTTTTTCATACAC
>CALWTT010000054.1 GCA_944384545.1 uncultured Clostridia bacterium
CGGTGATCACCACTGCGTAGACCACATACCCCATGCCCGTTGTAATCCCGATGGCAAGCGTGCAAAACACCGCCGATATCTCCCGCGCCGTGCCGGGCGCGGAGCGGAAGCGCAACAGGGCAAAGGTGCCCCCGACTGCCAACGCCGCTCCGAAATTCTGGTTGACAAACAGTATTACCACATGCACTACCGCCGGAATCAATACCAACGATACCACAAAACTCTTGGAATACGGGCCGCTCAGCATATAGGCGACCGACAGAATAAGTCCCAGTACCAGTGATGCTCCCAGACAGATCATCGTCGACGCCATGTCAAACGACAGATTGGTGGTAAAAAGGCTTTCGAATGTCATCTCGTATCTCCTGCATTTTGTTCTATCGGCTCTTCGCCGAGGCTCTTTGCTCCGCCAGGATGTTCCTTTGCGTCTGCGACCGCCCAGCCGCTTTTTTCAGTTCTCCGACCGAAAAACTGCTGTCAGCAACGCGCATACCGCCACTGCACCCGACAGCACAATCCCCGCACGTACAAGGTCCAGGGAAAAACTGCCATGTACGCGGCGCGCGCAGATCGGTGCCGTGCCGTCCGCATCGCCGTACAGCGCTTCCTCTATTAAAAACGAAGTCTTATATACCGGACGGATCCGGCCACACAGGCTTCTCTGCTTCTGCAACTCTTTTGTCCCAGCACGGGTTTCGCTGCTGTTCCGATCGTTGTTTGCATTCTGTTCGGTCTTTTCCGTCTCCATTCGGAGCTCCTTTCCTGCTTTCCCAGCATTTTCACCGATTCCCGGCAAAATAATAACGGCTTTATTATACAATACTCCCTATCGTTTTGCAAGTATATTTCGTACAATTCCGCAAACAATATTTTTGCTTCGGTTGCATCCTCATCCTGCGGAGGTGGCTCATGCGTTCTCCTCTCCCCGTCCAGTTTTTTCTCCTGCTGCTGCTGGTTGCGCTCCTCTGCCTGCTCTGTGGCTATCTCATTGCCGCCGCTGAGCAGACTGAGGGCTCTGCCCTCTTTCCCCTGCCGAACACACGGGGCCGCGATCAGCTCCTGCACGACCGCCTGCGGTCCTATCAGTTGTGCGTGACGGTTGCTCCGTCACGCACAATTCCATTTTCTCAGTCGGGTGTTCCTGTCGCACGATCTGATACCGCATCCTGATCCTTCCGGAATTTTACTGCGCCCAGCACCGCCCACTCCTCACCTACCGGGATCCGGGGCGGCGTATAACCCACCGGACGCCGGACACGCAGGGCGCATATCTGCATTCCCTGCGCCACAAAATGCGCCTCGTATTCCGTCATGACATTCCCTGCCGCTTCCTCCGTACCATGCAGATCCCGCGTCTGCCATTCCGGATGCAGACCGATCGCGGTCAGCTCCTCCAGCGTGAAATCAAAAAAACCGCTGTTGTCGGTCTTCACATACAGGCACCCGTTCTCCCGCAGCAGTGTGAAATACATACACAGATATCTACGGTGTGTCAGACGCCGCTTGGCGTACCCTTTCTTCGGCCACGGATCGCTGAAATTCAGATAGATCGCGTCCAGACTTCCCGGGGCAAAATGCATCGGCAGATTCTCCGCCCGTTCCTGCAAAAACCGCAGATTGTCCCGCGGTCGCTCTGCCCTGCGCGCCATGGCGCGCTCCGCTGCCAGCAACAGCACATCCCCCACACGCTCCAATGCGTACAGGCACACCTCCGGATGCCGCTCGGCCACCGTACAGGCAAAATTCCCCTTCCCACACCCGATTTCAAGCCAAACGGGCGCTACATAACCAAAGTCTTCCGCACCGTTCTGCCGCGGCGCCTCCGGCAGGCCGCTCAGCACTGCCGCGCAGTTCCGCAGTCGCGCTTCCCCGTTCTTTTTCTTCCGCATCCGCATCTTCTTCTCTCCCGTCAGACATTTCCTGTTATTATAGCACGCCTTCCCGGAAATGTCAAAATAATTTTGAAGGGTCCTTGACAAACCGGGAAAAGTGTACTATACTGCAAACAGCCCGGCCTGTCACGCATATCTGTGCGCTGACCGCTCCGGTCCCGCGAAGGGCCAAACGGCCTCGTTTGTCTGTATGCATTTTCCGGAGGTGAATTATGTCTGCTACCAAGAAAAACGGTGTCATCGTCGGCTACGGCCACATGGGCGGATGGCACGCCAACCATTATGCCAAAAGCGATGTCGTCCGCCTGCACGGCATCTACGATATCGATCCGCAGAAAACCGCTCTCGCGCAGAGCCAGGGGATCCGTACATACGCCTCCTTGGAAGAGGTTCTTGCCGATCCGCAGGTGGATTTTGTCCTCATCGCCACACCCAACGAATTCCATAAGCCCTACGCGATCGCGGCACTGCAGGCCGGAAAGCATGTCCTGTCTGAAAAACCCGTTACCCTCTCCTCCCAGGACCTCGAGGAGATGATCGACGCTGCGGGCCGTGCACACCGCATCTTCTCGGTCCACCAGAACCGGCGCTGGGACTGCGACTATCTTATGATGAAGCAGGTCTATGAGTCGGGAGAGATGGGAGAGGTCACCTCCATTGAATCCCGCTACCACGGCTCTCGCGGAATCCCCGGAGACTGGCGAGCACAAAAAGAACACGGGGGCGGCATGATCTACGACTGGGGCGTCCATCTCATCGACCAGATGGTCGGCATCGTCAGCGACCGCGAAATCCTTTCGGTCTTCTGCCACTGCAACCATATCACCAATTTTGAAGTGGACGACGGTTTCAAGCTGGATCTTTTCTATGAGGACGGCCTTGTGGCGCGCATTGAGGTCGGCACCTCCAATTTCATATCCCTCCCCCGCTTTTACATGACCGGCACCAACGGCGGCGCCATCGTCGATAACTGGCAGGACAACTGCCGCGTCGTCTGCTGCAAAAACTGGGACGAAAAGGATGTCAAGCCCGTAGTCACACCCGGCGGACTTACCCGTACCATGGCACCCCGCGATGAAAAAACCATTGCGACACACGAAATCCTGCGCCCCACCCCCGATGTGCACGATTATTATCGCAATTTCGTACGGGCCATGGACGGGATCGAAGAGCCCTATGTCACCCACGACCAGATGCGCTACGACATGTGGATCATGGAGGCGGCGTTTGCCTCCGACCGCGCCGGAGCACCGGTTCCCTTTCCCCACAAGCGGAATTTCGGCCGCTATGCTGTGCCGGACTACCGCCGCGAAGAATAAATACACCTGGCATCGCACGCCCGCACGGAATCACGCCTCTTTTCGCCGTGTATGTTCTGAACGGTTCGGTGAATACCAATACTGCATGGTTACATAAGCACAGTGGCATAAATACAGGAAAAAAGAGAGCTATATGGCTCTCTTTTTTTCCTCCTTTTTCCGGGCGTATGTTCGCTGTTCATTCTCCTTTTTCCGGATGTATGTCTGCTGTTCATTTGTCGCTGCATGCGCTGCCGCTCTTCTCCCCCATCCGCACGCACTCTGCGTCTGCTCCGGATGCGCTTCCGTCCTGCCTGCCGGCTTCACCGGCCGGCGCGGTATCCTCTGCGCAGAAAGCTGCCCAGCGCTTGCGTATCAGAAAACAGCACAGCCAGCCGCAAAACCCGATCGCGCCCCATACCGGAACACTGCCGGCCCATCCCAATCCGTTTGCCAGCAGGGCAAATACATATGTCGACAGCGCGCTCCCCACATAGGTAAACGCACTGGTCAACCCGGATACCGTCGCCACCGCTCCCTGCCTGCGGAAGCGCAGAGGCAGATAGGAGATCAGCATCAGGTTCGCTCCGTGCATCATGGCCGTAACCATCGCCGTACAGAACAATGCAAAAAATGCTCCGCTTTCAAGCCCCGCATACAAAAGTAAACAGAACACGGTTCCTATTGCAAAAAACATGCCGGCCCCCCGCGCCTCGTCGCGCAACCACCGTTTCCGGATCGCCGCTACAATATATACCGTAGCAATTCCACCAGCCGGCAATGCAAGATTCATGAAAATGGATACCGCCTCTGTCAAACCGTATTTTTCGGTCAGAAACACGGGCATCCATGTCGTGATTCCGTCCCGCAGAAAACCGTTCGCCACAATGGCCAGCAGCAATGCCGGCATACCGCAGGACAGCAACAGATTTCCTCTCCGGACAGCATTTCTGTATCCCTCCGCACTGCGACGTTGCCCGCGTTTGCTCCCGTCGCCATCTCCTGCCGGCTCCTTTCTCTTTGCTTCTTCCGATCCGGCAACCGCGTCCCGCAGTTCCCGCGACGACGACCTCCCCCATCGGCGTACCCATCGGTATCCCGGAATCCAGATCCCTATCGTCAGCAATTCCAACAGGCCGCCCAGGTAAAATACACTGCGCCAATCATAGCGCAGCAGCAATAGCGGCACAAAAAAATACAGCAGCGTCGTGGAAATCTGCATGGCCACCGTTACCGCCGAGCATGCATATATCAGGCGATCGGACGGCAGGTACGTCGCCAGAATCTTCATAAGCGGCGGCCAGAACATGGCCTGCGCTATCCCATTGATTCCCCACAGAATCGCAAATGGTACAAAAGAATCAAATAGGGGAAAAAACAGATTGCATGCCGCTGTACCCATAAGGCCACACAGAATCAATATCCCGGGTGCTTTCCTGTCCGCCAGGACTCCGCTGAGAAGCTGCCCCGCTCCATGCGATACAAACATCACGCTCCCCACAAGCCCCGCTTCTTCTTTCCCAAGCCCGGTCGACGACAGAATCTCCGCCATCGCCACTCCGTAATTCAAACGGGCAAAATAGCTGGTGAAATATAAGAGGCAGGCCAGCACAATCAGAAGATTCTGCGCCTGCTCATACCTTCCCTTCCGCATCACAGCCTCCCTGCAATAACGTCAGACCCTTCCGTTGGAACGCTTCCGCTGTCTCCCTGTCCAACTCCCCATCCGTCAGATACAGATGTGCCGGCGAGACATCGCACAACCGGATCAGCGCACGACTTCCGTATTTTGCACTGTCCGCCGCTACAATCACACGGTCGCTATGCAGCATCAGCGCACGCTGCACCGGAGCCGCGCAGGGCAGATAATCCTCGATCCCGCTCTCCGGGTCAATGGCCGATGGGCACAATATACACATACCCGTGTGCAGTTCGGAGGCAGCCTTGCACGCTATTTCTCCATGAAAGATCCCCTCACGGGCATAATATTCTCCGCCCGTCAGCAGGACGGTAAAATGCTCCTGTAACATCCGGAATACTTCCAGTGAGTAGGTCAGTACCGTCAGATTCCGGAAGTTTGTGCGCAGCATCATCGCAATTTCCAGCGCCGTCGTTCCGGCGTCCAGCGATAGTACGTCTCCTTCGCGTATCAATTCCGACAGTTTCCTAGCTACCGCTTCCTTCTGGATCTTCCGCGATCCCCGCCGCGACATCAGATCCGGGAAAGTGCCGTGTACCGGATTCGTTACCGCTCCTCCGAATACACGTCGCAGTACACCCTGCCCTTCCAGATAGATCAGGTCCCGCCGCACGGTTTCGCACGACACTGCGCATTGCTCCGCTATCCCGGTCACCGTTACCGCACCCTTCTCTTTCAACGCGCCCAGAATCATGGCGTATCTTTCCTCATTTAACACACAAAATCCCTCACACTCCCACAAAAATCCAACGTGCAGTGTGTATTATACCCCCTTTCCACCTTTCTGTCAAGGGGATCCGGAAAAATATACCCATCGCTTCTTATCGGTACGGAGATTGCGGCGATGCTTCGGAGCAGGAACGGAATCCATCCCAAAACGTCATCTTGCCGTGTAACCCGGCTAAAACTGTTTTTCTCTGCGTCGGAAAATTCCGGCAGGACAGGAAAGGCGCTGAAGGCGTCGGGTATCCCGACGTCTTCAGCGCCTTTGTTTACACACTCCCGGAAACAAAACCATCAGCGCTTTTCGTCCGTTGACGGCAGCATTTCTCCGTCCTCCGGCGGCAGTTCAAACCAGAACCGGCTTCCTTTTCCTACACGGCTGTCTACGCCGTAGCGCGCCCGATGCAATTCCAGAATCCCTCGCACGATCGAAAGACCAAGTCCACTCCCGACCACGCTTCGCTTATGCTGCGCATCCGCTTTATAATACCGCTGCCAGATATCCGGCAACTTTTCCTGCGGGATTCCCTCCCCATGATCGATCACTTCCAAGCGCACCGCTCCCGCTTCGGTACGGTAACACCCGACCTCGATCAGGCGGCTGTCTCCCGAATAATTCACCGCATTGTTGATCAGATTGTAGAGCACCTGCAGAATCTTCTGCCGGTCTGCACGCACCGTCAGACCTGCCTCTACTTTTTCCTCAAATACAAAGCCACGGCTGGCCAACAGCTGACGGTACCGATCCAATGTCTGGCGTACCGTTTCTCCCATATCAAACTTCTCTATCTGCAGTTTCTCCACTCCCGCCTGACACCGGGACAGCTGTAACAGATCGTTCACCAGATCCGAAAGGCGCTTGGCCTCGTCTATGATGACCTGTACGTTCTGCGGGGTGTTCTCCCCTGCAATGTCCCGCATGATCTCCCCATATCCGATAATCATGGTCAGCGGCGTGCGCAGATCGTGAGAAATGTTGGCAATCAGCTCGCGCTGTAAATTCTCCACCTTCCCAAGCTCCGATGCAGCATAGTTCAGCGTCTCCGAAAGCTGCTCAATTTCCCGATAGCTTCCTCCCTCGAAGTGCACGTCGTAATGCCCGGCCGCCAATGCCTGTGCGCTCCGGTTCATCCGGGTAATCGGCTGGACGATCCGCCGCGACAGAAAATACGCCAGAATCAGTGCTGCCAGAATCAGGATCCCGGACAGAAGAATGATCTCGACCAGCAGGGTGCTCGCAGCCGTCCCCACCGGCAATAGCGCGCAATCCAGGAAAATCGCAATCGGATTCCCTTCGCTGTTCTCCGTCAAACGCACTACAATCAGCCGCCGCGATTCAAACAGCTGCTCGTTCTCTCCTCCCGGCTCTACGGAACCGTCCGGCAGGCGGAAGACATAGCGGTGAATATACGAACGCTCCACACCGCCGCCAGACTCTGCCGCTTCGGCACACAGCGCATGCAGTTCTCCGTTCGTCAGCCGCGGCAATACACTGCCGCCGTCCCCGTTCACCTGTAAAAATCGCGCGCCCAGTTCTCCCTCCTCCCATTCGAATACCGCAAGACTCATCTGATACCCTACCGCCAGCGCCTGCGCCGCTTCATAATCGTCCGGCGAGCATGCCACCTCCGATAGCTCTCCCGCCGCACGGTCCAACCGGCGCACGGCAATGTTGTAGTAAATCAGGTTCAGAAGAAATCCCTGCATCATCCAGATCACAAGAAGAACCGCCACACAGAAAATGGCCAGATACAGAAAAACCGTCCAGCGCAATCCCTGACGCCCCTCCGGCGTGCCCTCTCTACGGCGCGTCATTGAATCGGTACCCCACGCCGCGCAAGGTCACTATACGATCGCTGTAGGGGGCTATGCTCTTCCGCAGCAGCTTGATGTGTGTATCCAGCGTACGGTCCCCTCCGTAAAAATCGTACCCCCATACGTCGGCGATGAATTTCTCCCGCGGGATCGCTATATTCCGATTCCGCATAAGGTAAAACAGCAGGTCGTATTCCTTCGGCGACATGTCCACCACTCGCCCGTCTACCGTCACAATCCGCGCCGTCACATCCGCCACAAGGCCCTGCACCCGGTAAATTTCCTTCTCCGGCGCCGGTTTCTCGGTACGCTTCGTCACCCGCTTCAGAATGGCCTCCACGCGCAGCATCAGCTCCCGCGGCGAAAACGGCTTTACAATATAATCGTCTGCCCCGAATTCAAAGCCGTTGATCTTATCGTATTCTTCTCCACGCGCCGACAGCATCAGAATCGGCGTATCCGTGCTTTTGCGGATCTCGCGGCAGGCCGAAAATCCGTCCAGCTCCGGCATCATGATGTCCATGATGATCGCATCAAAATGCTCCTTCCGGCACATCGCCACTGCCTGCATCCCGTTCTCTGCCTCTGCTACCTCGTATCCGCCAAACTCCGCATACTTCCGGATCAGCATCCGGATCTGCACCTCGTCGTCTACCACCAGAAGTCTTGCCATCCTACTGTCCTCCTTCTTTCCCTTCTGCCGCTTTTCTTCTTCACGGCAAAAGGCCGGTTCCCATATGGCACCGGCCGTTTCCCTTGCTTCAGCTTGCTCCGTTCTCGTCCGTCATCGGCAGGCTCGGAGCATATTCGTGCACCAGCAGGGTAAAGTCCAGTACCTGCTGTACATACCCATAGTTCCCGCGCACATAGCGCACCACCTGGATCTCCACCGTATCGCCGATCTTCTTTCCAGCCAGAATCGTTTTGAGTCCCGACACCGATTCCAGGCGGATGCCGTCCGCCGAGTACAGAACATCGCCGCTCACGATCTCATTGCCGCCCGAAAGCTCATCGTTGTATTCATACGAACTGATCTGCAATCCATCCGAAAAATACAGGCCGAGGAACGGGCGCCCCGAAACATATCCCTGTTTGTACAGCGACTGTACAATCGGAATCACATCCGACGACGGTATCGCAAAGCCAATTCCCTCAATCTCCTCACCTGTCGACTTCGCGCTCACGATCCCGATCAGATGTCCTTCCATATTGAACAGACCACCGCCCGAGTTCCCCGGGTTGACCGATGCGTCTATCTGCATCAGCGTCATCGGGATTCCCTCGACGGTCACCGAGCGCCCCAGTGCGCTGATAATTCCGCTTGTGACCGAGCCACCCAGTTCTCCCAGCGGGTTCCCGATCGCAATGACCGTTTCTCCTACCGCCATGTAGGAATACGCATCCGTACCCGATGCACTGTTCGCCAGGCTCGCATACGGCAGATTGTTCGCGTCAATATGCAGCAGGGCAAGATCCGACCAGCTGTCGCTGCCGTATACCTCCGCCTCATACACGCTCCCGTCGGTCAGAACCACCCGTATGGTTTCCGCCCCGTCAATCACATGGTTGCAGGTCACAATCAGTCCGTCCGAGGACAGAATCACTCCGCTTCCTGCTCCGCTTTCCACATAGTTCCCATAGTACACAGAATTCACCGTGGTTTCGGTCCGGATCTCCACAACCGTATCCTTCACCTGCTCTACGACCGCAGGAATTGTACCCTTGGCCGACGGATCCGCGGTACTCTCGACCACATTCAGTGCAAGATCCCCACGATTTACCGAAGATGTGCCCGCATACAGATTCTCCCATTTTCCGGGAGACTGTGTGCCGGGCGTGCCTCCCAGCGTGCTTCGGCCGATCACAATTCCGCCGAACAACGCCGCACCCATCAGTGCAATCGCCGTCACACATGCCACCAGCGTTCGGCGTATGTGGCCTTTCCGATTCCGTTTCTCTTCTTCCATCGTCGCATAGAACCCACCCGTACGCGGGCGGTAGTCCTCCACAGGCGTATATTCCACAGATCCAATCGGATCATCCGGCTCTCTGCTTTCCCGATCTTCGTCCTGCGGTTGGTTCTCATCGAAATATGCCATATTCCTGTCGCCTCCTGCTTTTGATGCATACAGTATACCACCGCCGTGTGACGGTTTTATGAAGAACACTTATTCTTTTGCTGAATTCTTTGTAGAGGGAGCGGAAAAACGCTTTTCCCGATCCAGATAATCCTGCAAAATGATCTGCGCTGACAGCGCATCCACCACTTCCTTTCGCCGACGGCCACCCGCACCGCCGTCCTGCAGATAACGGTTGGCCTCGCAGGTCGTCAGCCGCTCATCCGAAAAATCGATCGGGATCTCCGTCAATCCGGACAAAATGGCCGCAAAACTACGCACCGCCTGGGCGCGGAAGCCTTCGCTCCCGTCCATATTCTTCGGGAGCCCGATGACAATACGCACTGCCCCCTCACGCTCGGCCGCCGCCGCAACTTCCACGGCCATGCCGCGCATACCACCCGCGCGGATCACCGTCCGGGCGCCTGCCAGCATCCCGCCGACATCCGATACTGCCAGTCCGGTCCGTGCATCGCCGTAATCCACACCAAGATACCGCCCGTGGATCGGGCGGCCGGAATTTTCCGTTTCCATCTTTCCGGTTCCCCTTTTCTCTATCTTCCTTATTATTTTTATTGCTCACCTCAGCAGCAAAAAACGCGGCAGAGGCGCAGCCGTGAAAATTTGCCGTTGCAAATTTTTCTGTGCCGATTCTACCACGATGCAAAAATGCCGGCTTGCAGGAGCATTTTTGCGAGGCCGTCAATGGCACAGCCGCGTAAAACGCGGCAGAGGCGCAGCCGTGAAAATTTGCCGCTGCAAATTTTTCTGTGCCTATTATAACACACCCCCGTCCCGTTTACAAGTTCCGCATCCGTATCTTGACAAATCCCACTGTTCCGTGTACACTGAGAACGGAAGGAGATCACTATGAAACGAAACTGTTGGATCTGCCCTGTCTGCAGGCAGGAACTAGAGCGGCGGGAGGATGGCTTTACCTGCCAGAACCGCCATCACTTCGACGTCGCCCGGAAGGGATATGTCCATCTTCTGCTGGGAAAGCGCGCCGGGCAGCACGGGGATAACCGTGATATGCTGCTGGCCCGCCGGGATTTTCTCAACGGCGGCGCTTATGCGCCGCTTGCCGACCGTATTGTCGCATGTGCATGCAACGTCCTGCCGACTACCCCCTGTGTGGTGGATGCGGGCTGCGGTGAATGCTACTATACCGACCGTCTTGCCCGCGCACTGGCACAGCGCGATCATGTCGAATCGCTTGTGCTCGGTGTCGATATGTCGCGCCAGGCTCTTGCGCTTGGGCATGTGCGGAATCCGGCGCTGTGTCTGGCGGTGGCCAGCGTCTATCATATGCCAATCGCCGATGCATCCGCCGATCTGGTGCTTTCCGTCTTTGCGCCCTATGCGGGAGACGAATTTCTCCGGATATTACGGCCGGGGGGAAAGCTATGTATGGTTGTGCCCGGTCCACGCCATCTTTTCGGTCTGAAAGAACTCCTCTACCAGGATCCCTACGAAAACCGCGTGGCGGATACCGCCCTGCCCGGCTTTCGTCTGCTGCATCGGGAGGAAATTTCCTACCCGCTCACCCTTCACGACCGCACATCCGTACAGGCGCTCTTCCGCATGACGCCGTACTATTACCGTACCTCCCCGACGGATCGCGACAAACTGAACGGGGTCGATACCCTCACAACCGAAATTTCTTTTTTTCTCCTTCTTTACGAAAAAACGGATACACGATCCACCCAACAGCCCACGTAGCACATCCGGAAGAACGGCGGAAACGCTTTCCGGAAAACCGGCTTGCTCCAAAAAACGAGGCAGATCTGCTATACAACACACGGGCAATGCTTTATGCCCTGTAAAGCCGACAACGCCATGCTGTTTCCGCCGTTTCCCGCGGTGGCAGGTAGGGCTTCTTCATAGTCCATCCGCTGCTCTTTTCCCACGAAAAAACGCGGCAGGAGCTTCTGCGACACACGGACACCCTATGCAGGGAGAAGCGCCACGCCTCCTATTGTATGCAGCAGAGTGGAGCTGCATGCACTTTATAAGAGCAATGCTCCCCCCACAGAAGCGCCCCGGTCTCTCCCGAAGGTCTGCTCCCTTACAGGGAAAAAGAGGCAGGCGGCATTCCTGCCGCCTGCCTCTTCCTCTGCACACATGCATCTGCAGTATGCGCAGGACGCCGGCTTTCCGGTCCGGCATTTCTGCCGGATGCATCCTGCCGTCCGGACAACACCGATGGAGGTCCTGCCCGTTACAGGATCTCATGGCATCGCCAATGTACTTACCATATAAAACGATACAGTGTTGATCAGGAAAAATCGTGCAAAGCAAGCCAAAGCGAGCAAAAAACGCGACGGTGCAGTTTCCTTCTCTGAGTCGACAGAATCGAAGTTTGCACGAAGTATTGCACAATTTATATAATCAACATAGCGTCTCCGAACGAGAAAAAACGATATCCCCTCTCCACGGCCTCCCGATAGGCAGCCAGAATGCGTTCCCGGCCCGCCAGGGCCGATACCAGCATAATCAGCGTGCTCTCGGGCAGGTGAAAATTGGTGATCAGCGCATCCACGGCCCGGAAACGGTAGCCGGGATAGATGAAAATGCGGGTCTGTCCGCTCATTCCACGCAGGAGTCCGTTTTCATCCGCCACGCTTTCCAGTACGCGGCAGGTGGTCGTACCCACCGCCACAATGCGACCGCCGGCAGCGCGCCGGCGATTGATCTCCTCCGCCGTCTCATCGGTAATGGCAAAGTGCTCTGCGTGCATCAGGTGATCCTCGATCCGTTCTTCCTTCACCGGACGAAAGGTCCCAAGCCCTACATGCAGCGTCAGTTCCGCATATCCCACACCCATAGCGCGGATCCGTTCCAGCAATTCTTCGGTAAAATGCAGACCGGCGGTCGGCGCCGCCGCAGACCCCTCCTCCCGCGCATATACCGTCTGATACCGGGTTTTATCCGTCAGCTTTTCCTTGATATATGGCGGCAGGGGCATGTTCCCTACACGGTCCAACACCTCATACAGATTCCGGAATACCGTACGGTCATAGGAAAACCGCACCAGGCGATTTCCCCCCTCGGTGATCCCCGTCACCTCCGCAGACAGCACGTCTTTGAACACAAAACGGCTCCCCACACGCGCGCGTTTTCCCGGTCGCACCAGCGTTTCAAACTGCCCGTCCTCCGACTCATGCAACAGAAGAAACTCCATCGGAGCTCCGGTCTTCTCCGAACAGCCCAGCAGACGCGCCGGAATGACCTTGGAGGTGTTCACCACCAGAATATCCTCCGGCCGCAGATACGACACGATATCCGAAAAGATCCTATGCTCATTCTTCCCACTCTTCCGGTCAAGGACAAACAGGCGGCTCCCGTCCCGCCGCGCACACGGATGCTGGGCAATCTGCTCCTCCGGTAATTCGTAAAAAAAATCCGACCGGCGCAGTTCCGTCGGCAGTCTTGCATTGTCAATATCCATTCTGGCTCTTTCCTCCATCCGGGGACCTCCTCCTGCACTTGCTCATATACTGATATTGGAACATTATACAACAATCTCTTTTGTTTTGCAAGAGTACATGAGGTATCCCGATGAAGAATCCGAAACGTAAAGCGCCTTTTATCGGGGCGGGCACGGCACTTGCCACCCCCTTTTCCGAAAACGGCATTGACTTCCCCGCTCTCGGGGCCATGATCGATTATCAGATCGGGGCCGGCATTGATGCGCTGGTCCTGTGCGGTACCACGGGAGAATCCGTCACCCTGACCGAAAAAGAATATGACGCCGTAACGGCTTTTGCCGCCGAAAAAATCCACGGCCGCGTCCCCTATCTCGTCGGTTGCGGCTCTGCTGATACCGCGCAGGCCGCCGCCCATGCCAAAATAGCGCACAAAAACGGGGCAGACGCGCTTCTTGTCGTTACCCCCTACTATAACAAAGGAAATCCCGACGGCATTGTGCGACATTATCACCTTGTCGCCGATGTGGGCAATCTTCCGCTCCTCCTCTACCATGTCCCGGCACGCACCGGGGTCCGCCTCCGTGTCGATACCGTGTGTCGCATCGCCGAGCATCCGCTGGTGTGCGGTATCAAAGAGGCCTCCGGTGACATGGAATTTTTCGCCGCGCTTGCCGCCGCACTCCGCGATACGCTCACCCTGTATTCCGGCTGTGACGCACTCATTCTTCCTTCGCTTTCCCTCGGCGGCGGAGGGGTTATTTCGGTCGTCTCCAACCTCTATCCTGCACAGACCGCACAGCTGTGCAGGCTCTACGCAGAAGGGGACACGGAGGCCGCTCTTGCCATGCAGCTGCGCCTGCTCCCTCTCATTCAGCTGCTGTTTTCCGACATCAATCCCGCACCGCTCAAATGCGCTCTTGCCCTGCGCGGGATGTGCAATGGAAGGCTGCGTCTGCCGCTTGCACCGGTTTCGCATACCCTGGAAGAACAGCTCGCACAGGCGATGCGGGCTTTCGAATAAATGCGCCGGTACAGCATGCATATCCGGATTTTATCTGCCATCGCCATTTTCACGCCACACGCATCTGCGCAAAAGAGGAAAGAGGGGGAATTCCCTCTTTCCTCTTTCTCTTTCTTCCCTGCTGCACACCAATACGTGCGCTCTGTACAGTGCTGTAATACGGCGCCACACGTCTCCCTCGGCGGCGCCGTATTCTTCCTGCTCCGGTGGCAGGAAATCCGGGTCCCGGAAGACCGGTTATGATTTCACAATCCTGTACTTCGTTCCCTGCGGAGTATCCTCAAGCACCACGCCCCGTGACGCAAGCTCTGTACGGATTCGGTCTGCCTCCGCGTAGTTCTTCTCTTTCTTAGCTTTGCGGCGCGCCTCAATGGCTGCCTCAATTTCCGAAACAATGGCCTGGTCGGCCGTCTGCGCTTCGGTCAGGCCGAACAGGTCGGTCAGTTCCGCAAGCACCGTCTGCCCCGCCTCTATCGCCGCCCGGCTCGGCGCCGTACCCGCATGTACGGCCGCATTCAGATCCCGCACCAGATCGAAAATCGCCGCTATCCCGCCGCCGGTATTGAAATCGTCATCCATCGCCGCAATCATCGCCTCACGCGCACCCGTGAACCGTGCAACCAGCGCCTCCTCTCCGGGACGCAGTTCCTCCTGCGGCGCATTGGAAAGGAAAAACGCCACATCCTCCGCACAGTTGCGGATACGCGACAGCGCCGCTTTTCCCTGCTCCAGAATTTCGCGCGAAAAATTGATCGGGCTCCGATAATGCGAGGACAGAATAAAGAATCGGATCGGAAGATATCCGTATTCCTCCGCAATCTCCCGTACCGTAAAGAAATTCCCCAGCGATTTCGACATCTTCCGGTTGTCGATATTGATATAGCCGTTGTGCAACCAGTAACGTGCAAAGGGCTTGCCTGTGCAGCACTCCGACTGTGCAATTTCGTTTTCGTGATGCGGGAAAATCAGATCCTGGCCGCCGCAATGGATATCAATGCTCTCACCAAGATACCGCCGCACCATCGCCGAACATTCAATATGCCACCCGGGACGGCCTTTTCCCCACGGCGAATCCCAGGACGGCTCCCCAGGCTTTGCCGCCTTCCACAGGGCAAAGTCCAGCGGATCCTCCTTCTGCTCGGATACGTCGATCCGCGCACCCGATTCCAGATCCTCAATCGGCATCCCGGACAACTTGCCATAGCCGCGGAAGGAACGCGTGCGGAAATATACGTCGCCGTTTACCGCGTAAGCATGCCCCTTCTCCACCAGTGCCGATACAATCGAAAGAATGGTATCGATATTCTCCGTCGCCAGCGGATGCACCGTCGCCGGACGCACACCAAGACCCTGTGCATCCTTGAAGTACTCCTTTATATACCGCGCCGCCAATTCGCTGTACGGGATCCCTTCTTCTCCGGCGCGGCGGATCACCTTGTCGTCTATATCCGTAAAGTTCTGCACAAAGCTGACACGGTAGCCACGGTATTCCAGATACCGCCGCAGCATGTCAAATATGACAAAGCACCGGGCATTCCCCACATGAAAATAATTGTAGACCGTCGGGCCGCAGGCGTACATCCGCACATGCCCCGCTTCCAGCGGAACAAATTCTTCCTTCTTTCCCGACATCGTGTTATACAGCTGCATGTTCTGCCTCATCTCCCGGGCCTGTTGCCCGCACTGTTCGGTTTTGTCTTCTCCATGACGGTATTATTATACAATGTCTCTCCTCTGCTGTCAAGTTCCGCCGCAATTTGTATGGGTTTTTCTCCCTCTTCTCCGCGCAAAAGGGCGCCGGTGCCCTCGGCACCGGCGCCCTTTTCCCGTTGCGGACGCTTCTGACCGCAATCCGGGGAGGGGAAAAATACTTACCTGACCATCAGGAACGGGGACCGTACAGACGCCGCGCCTCCCGCAGACTCTCCAGCGGCTCCATCAGCGGACGGTATTCCAGTCCACACGCACCGGTGTAGCCTGCACGGTCTATCGCGTCGAAAATCACGCGGTAATCGTTCTCCCCGTACTGCAACTCGTTCCGTCCCGGATGCCCCGCACTGTGCAGATGCGCAATGCAGTCCAGGTTGTTGGTCACATTCGGAATGATATTTCCTTCCATAATCTGCTGATGATAAATGTCAAACACGATCTTCACCAGCGGATGATTGACCTCCCGCACGATCGCAAAGGCTTCCGCAGAGGATGTCAGATAATATCCCGGATGGTTCACATAGGTATTCAGCGGCTCCAGCATAATGATCGTACCGGTTTTTTCGAGGATCGGACGCGCTTCCATCAGCGCCTTCACGATCGACTCGTGCTGCTGCTCCCGCGGTGCGCCTGTATCCTGACCCACCTGTGTGATCAGGCGGCCCGCTCCTACACGCCGCGCTGCCTCACAGCTCTCCGCAAGCCCGGAAAGCCACAGCGAACGGTGCTCCGGCGTGGTCATACGGAACTCGGTCGTGCACATGCTGAGCAGCTCTACGCCGCTCTCTTCACACGCCGCACGCACTGCATCCAGATCCAGATCCTTCCAGTTGTAGGTCTCCGCTGCATCAAATCCCAGACGTCCCACCGTCCGGATCGCATCCTCAAAGGGAACATTCCGGAAAAAGCAAGGAATCGGTACACACAATCTCATTTGCGTTCCCTCCTCAGCTTCAGAAGTAAATGACCTGGCCGCTCTCCATCGACGCGTTGGCGGCAAAGGCAAGCTTCAATGTCTTCAGCGCATCGCTGTACGGCGATCGGATCAGGCTCCGGTCCCCCGTCCGCACCGCGTCCACAAACGCCTGGTCAAGCAGGAAGGTTTGTTCCACGCCGCGCGGTATGTCGCGCTCGCCGTCCTTGGTGGTGATGATCAGGTTGTTCCGCAGACGGTAGTCCAGCACCATGTCGTTCAGGGCTATGTACAGACCGCAACGGGGGCGCACGCCTTGGGAATAGCATCCGCTTACCAACGTTGCCGTTACATTGTTCGGAAAACGGATCACTGCCGTCGAGTGATCGTCCGTATCGTATTCCGCAGAGGCGTCTATACCCGGACGCACAATCCCGCGGGAACAGGTCGCGTACACCGAAAGCGGCTCCCCGTACAGATAGCGCAGGCAGTCTACCAGGTGAATATTCTGCTCTACCAGCTGGCCTCCGCAATCGCTCTTCTTCTGCCACCACCATACGCCCGGGATCCCGCCGATCCATGCACCGTATACCAGACCGCCCGCTTTATGCTTCGGCAGCTCATCACGAATGATCTCTATCAGATCCAGATACCGGTCCTGGAATCCGACCGATGTGATCAGACCCGTCTCCTCTACACGCCGCGCAATTTCATCCGCCTGCGCAAGATCCAGGGTCATCGGCTTCTCTACAAGAAACGGGATCCCCATGTCTATCGCGCGCGTTTCACTGCTCTGGTGCGCCGTCGGCTCCACACAGATCACCACTGCGTCCAGCGTTGCCTTGCTCTCATGATCATACAGCTCCGTGTAATCGCGATAAATCCGCGTGCAGCCGAATTTGGCCGCCGCGCCGTTCCGGCGTTCCTCCACCGGATCCGCCACCGCTACTACCGATACCTTATCTCCCATCTGCAGAAAAGACTGCATATGTTGCCCTGCACGACCGCCGCAGCCGATCAAACCGATTCTCAGCTTTTCCATGGCTCCTGTCTCCTCATTACTTATTTCTTCTGTTTTTCAGGACGGGTCTTGACAGATCCTTCCCGCTCAGCTACAATTATATTGTACCCTTTCCTGCTTGTCAAGAGAAATTTATTGTACACACTGCAAGGATGTTGCATAGTATGTTTGCCGAAATCGATAAAGACGCGCTCATGGCGCTCCCCTTTGCTCTGAATACACTCGGAGAATCCCCACAACAAAATCCTATATCGCACCCCGACGGAATTCCCTGCCATGAAATCATCTGGGTCCGGAGCGGTGCCGGGAGCTTCCGCTTTCCCGATCAGAGTTTTCTGCTCTCTCAGGGAAAGGGGGTTCTCATTCGCCGCGGAACCCCCCATGCGTACGAAGGCGCTCCCTTCCATACTGCCTGGTGCACCTTCAGCGGCGGCGACTCCCTGCTCGACTACTGTGCCATTCCTCCCTTTCTTGTCTTTGATGTCCCCGCCTACTTCGACGAGGCCACCGATGACCTGATGCACCTTTCCATGCACAACAGCACCCCCCTCTCCCGCGCCGCCGCCACCTATACCTATGTGGCCGAGCTCCTCGCCGCCATCCGCTCTGCCGAGGAAAGCACCGACCTCCGCGTCCGACGCTTCCTCGAAAACCATTACAGCGATCCGCTCTCTCTCGACGATGTCGCACACTTCGTCGGGCTGGACAAATTCGCGCTTTGCCGCTCCTACCGCAAGGCGCGCGGCATCGGCGTCATGGAAGAGCTCAAACGCATCCGCATTGCCAAAGCAAAACGCTTCCTGCGCTTCTCCGCCGATCCGATAGAAAAAATCGGGCGCATGTGCGGGTTCGAAAGCCCCAGCTATTTTGCAAAACGCTTCCGCGAGCTCACCGGTATGACCCCTGCCGCCTACCGACGCGCGCACAACCGCTGACCCCTGACGCCGCAAAAGCGGCGTTTTTTCTTTCTGTTTTCCTTTATTTTTTCCTTTTCCTTCCTGGCAAATCCATTGCCTTTTTCCGTTTTTTTGCCCTGTTTCCGACACTTTCCGTACATCTTTCTTTTCGGACGGGACACAATGCATACTGTGCATACGTCATTTCCCGGACTGTACACGCGCAGCCGGCAACGCGCCGCGCACTGCGCGCAAATCCATGGAAGAAAGGAGTTTTTATGCCCGATGCAAAACGGCGGGCGTTTCTGCCCGCGCTTTTTCTGTTTTTCTGTTTGCTCGTCTTTGCACTTTCTTCTCTGCTCTGCGCCTGCCGCACCGACGCGGCATTCGATTCCGGCACACAGGCTGTCGATTGCATCCGCGCTTCCTCCTCCAAGGATCCGCCCTCCGCCCGCGTCGCTGCCGGGGAAAATTCTGCCACGCTGCTCTGCGTCGGCGATCTGTTACTACACAAAACCGTCCGCGAGAGCGGAAAAGGAAAAGACGGATACTGTTACAATGCCCTCTTTGCACAGCTCCGCGAACAGATCCGTGCGGCGGACCTGTCGCTGATCAACCAGGAAACGCTTTCGGCGGGGGAGGCGTTCGGTCTTCCCGGATACCCCTGCTTCAATGCTCCGCTTTCGCTTGCAGACGCGGTTGCCGATGCAGGCTTTGATGCCGTCCTCCTTGCCAACAATCACGCACTCGACCGCGGCGAGGACGGGCTCCGTGCCTGCTTACAATATTACCGCAAAAACTGGCCCGATATCCGTCTGGCCGGCGTCGCAGAATCCGAGGCCGAGGCCGAAACCATTCCCATTATCGAAAAAAACGGGATCCGTTTTGCCATTCTCAACTACACCTACGGCACCAACGGCATCCCTCTGCCTGCCGATGCACCCTATATGGTCAAAATCCTCTCGCCCGAGCTGGTACGCAAAGAGGTCGCCATCGCAAGGGCCGCGGCCGATTTTGTCATCGTCTGCCCGCACTGGGGGACGGAATATTCGAAAACGCCCGATCCCGATCAGGAACGCTATGCGCAGCTTTTCCTCGCATGCGGCGTCGATCTTGTCGTCGGTACGCATCCGCATGTCATTCAGCCCATCCGCTGGATGCAGCGTGAGGACGGGCACAAAATGCTCGTTTATTATTCGCTCGGCAACTATGTCAGCGGCGCAGCCGTCCGCGCCGAAGGATCCAGCCGGCGCCTCCAGGGCGGCATGGCCCGTATTACCGTTGCGCGCGACGAAGACGGCCGCACGGAAATCCGTGCGGCCGATGTCCTCCCGCTTATTACGCATATCGTTTCCGGATACGGCGGTGTTTCGGTCTACCCCTTTTACGCCTATACCGACACACTGGCAGATGGCAACAGCTTTGCCCATCGTTACGATCCGCTCTTTTCCAAGGAATACTGCGATGCCCATTTCCGTGAGGTCTTCGGTCCCTTCCTCGCAAAAGAGGATACTCTCAGCTCCGGTCCACCGTAATCACCGTGCGGTACTGCGGGTGTACGCGTACAATCCGCTCCGTCACCGCGCGGCGCAGTTCTTCGTCGCTCATGCGGCACTCATATGGCACTGCCATATCAAATATCAGGTTGCAATGCGTATTCCCGCGTACAAAACGCAAATCGTGGATCCGGATCGCCGGATCCACCGATGCGGCCGCGTCTGCCACCTCCTCGCGCAGCCGGTCTACCTCCGGATCCCCCACCACGATCGGATCCGCATGGATCGTGCATTGCAGGCAAAGCTCCTCACCCAGACGGTGCTCGATATTGTCAATCACATCGTGCATCGCAAAAAAATCTTCCGCCCCGTTGACCTCTACATGCAGTGACACGATCGTATGCCCCGGTCCGTAATTGTGTACAATGATGTCGTGCACGCCCAGCGCTTCCGGATATTCCGAAACGATCGCGCGGATCCGGTCCACAAGACCCTCCACCGGTCGCTCGCCCAGAATCGAATTCTTCGTATCGTTCAGAATCCGGATACCGGCCGTAAAAATCAGTATGGCCACAAACAGCCCGAAATACCCGTCCAGAAAGTCCCAGCCGAAGCATGCGTACAACGCCGTCGAAAGCAATACCGCCAGCGTGGAAAGACAGTCGAAGAGACTGTCGGCGGCCGTCGCGCGCATCACCGCCGAATCGATCCGGCGCCCGATGCTCCGGTTCAGATGCGACATCCAGAGCTTGACCAGCACGGACACCCCCAGCACCAGCATGGACGGAATCAGATACCGGTCATCCGGCGGCTCGGGGTGCAGGATTTTGTCTACCGAAGAACGCAGCAGATCAAAGCCAACCAGCAGAATCAGAAATGCCACCACCATGGAGGCCACATATTCCATACGCGCATGACCGAAGGGGTGGTCCCGGTCGGGCGGCTTCGAGGAGATGCGGAAGCTCACCAGCGTCACCAGCGAAGAACCCGCATCCGACAGGTTGTTGACCGCATCCGCCGTAATCGCAATAGACCCCAGCAGCAGTCCGGTCACAAATTTCCCGCCCGATAGCAACAGGTTGCAACAGATACATACAATACTTACCATTGTCCCGTACCGCGCGCGCACGGCCGGATTTTCGGTCTGATGGTAATCCCGCACAAACAGGCGGGTCAGAAATTCTGTCATACAGCCCTTTCCGCTGTACGTTTCATGGACGTATCAGCTCTCTTCATGACACACGGGCTCCTTTTTCTCTTCTTCGGCATGCAGTGTGCCATGCTTTCCAGCATGAATATCCAGACGCACGATGCCGATCAGTACCGACAAAAAGGTCAATCCGTGTGTAAACATCAGGGTATACGCCCCTGAGAAAAAGTCGTAAAACAACCAAAGCAGCGCGTTCAGACCGATAAACACACGATAGCGTGACGCGTGCTCCTGCGTGATGGCCAGTGCAAAAAACAGTGCACAGCCGAGCGGCAAAAGATCGATGAAAAAGGCCGCCGTCGGCCGGAAGGACAGCAACGCCTTTGAGGTCAGAACCACCGAGGCGATGTACGGCACAAAAAACAAATAGAGCGATCGCCGCGGCGGCGTTTTCCCTCTCCGGATATACCGGTAATTGTACAGAACATGCACGATGGCCACGCCGCACAGGGCGCAGCCCGGATAGGATCCGAGCAGCAGATAGTTCAGAATCACCAGTGCATTGGTCACCAGCTGTAAGACCAGTATACGCCCCGGCGCGTTGATCTGTACACACAGAATTCCCAGCACAGTGGCTACAATTCCGATGCTCTGCGCGATCAGAAACAAAGGGTCCGCTGCCGAAAACCATTCCAGTATAAAAGAAAAATCAACCAATAATATCATGGGCATGGTGTTGCTTCTCCTTTGCTGTCGTATGAACAGACGGCTGCTTTCCGCTTCGGATACCGGCGCTTCCCGCCGGAGCACGGAAGGCCAGGATGCTGCGGCAATCCGCCGGATCCCAACCGTACAGCCGGATCCGGCAGTCTTTTGCCGTCTGTAACCGATACAGCCAGCGTAGCACATCCTGCCGTTCTCCTGCAAGGCTCCGGATCAGGCCGTCTATCGTGCTGTCGATATCCACAGCCGCTCTGCGACGCCGTCCGGACAGGCGCTTCTTTCCGTGGGCATATACCGTAAACAGAAGAATCCGCCCCGCAAGAAATCCGTCTATTGTCGAAACCAGATGCCCGAAGTCCCGGCCAAAGCCATACTCTGCCCCACGGTATACAAGGTGCAGTTTTCCGGCCTTCGACACGACTTGCAGCTCTCTCGTATGGTCCTCCGGGTCCCGCAACGTAAAAACATACTCCGCTCCCACGCCTGTCCGAGCGGTTTCATATTCCGAATAGGTAATTTCCAGAAGCTCCCCACTGTTCTCCATCGCATTCCTGTCTCCGTCTCTTCTGCATGTACTTCCGTATCTTTTGTCCCGCAGCGTCCTCACCCATTTCCATCGGCAGATCCGCGCTGCTTATTCTGCCTTTTGGGTGTACTGGATCTGCCCGTTCTCCTCCATACGCGCAAGAAAATCTTCCGTAAACTTCTCGCGGATCAACAGGTCGCGAATCACCTCTTCTTCATATCCATCGAAAACATTCTCCCCGTACCGCTCTTCAAATTCCGTGCGTGTCGCCTGTAACTCTGCATCGCTCAGCGTGTAGTTCTCTGCACGTACAAGATACCAGTACAGCAGCTCCTGACGGATCGCCGGCATGGCGTCCTCTTTCATCTCTTCCATGTAGTTGTTCATGTTGTAGCCCATATACTGGATCAGGGCTGTCATGGTCGGCGCGGACGTCGTTCCGAAGATGTAATAATAATACTCCGGGCTGCTCTCGTACAGCGCTTCCATTTCCGCATACCGCTCCTCTAAGATCTCCTGGATATAGGTTTCCGTCGCCGCGTCCGGAACCTCCAGCTTCACCGTCATCTCCTCCCATGCCTTCCACAGCGCCTCTTTCTTTTCGCTCAGCTGGGACAGATACGCCTCCTCCTTCATCCCATCCCGGATCTTTGCAAGGCAGGACTCCATGTTCGGATACGCATTGCTGCCGGTCAGCCCCAGTATGAAATTCACCATATCCACATCCAGCAGATCATAGGTCCAGGTCGGAGAGTCGTCTCCGTCCGATACATCCCCGATATACCCCAGCGCGCAGAAAAAGATCACTTCCTGCCCGGCAAGCGACTGCTCACGATATTCCTCCGGAAAACGCAGCCGCAATGCGTACGGCGCCTCCGGTCCGTGCTCCGAAGGCACAAGGCCGATCAGGCCCTCCTCAAAGCCTTCTATATAGTTCCCGTTCCCGATCTCCAGCGACATCAGCTGTGAGGTCGTCCCTCCGCTGAAGCCCAGTGAAAGCGCTTTGATAGCCTCGTATGTCATCCCGGTACAGGTCTGGTCCGGGATCTTTCCCTCGGTTACCGCCTTATCCAGCGCCGATACAAGAATCCCCGTGTAATGCAGATACAGCAGGTCGCCCTCCTCAATGGCCTTGGTATCCTCTGCAATCGGCAGATAGTATTCGGATTCCGAAAAATAGGAATCGAATTCCGCACGCACCTCCGCGTCTGTCAGCTCCTCTATCCGCTCCACCGATATCGTCACATCCCGATAGTCCCGGTCACCAAAGCTCACATACGGCGTCAGATCCTCCGTACGGAAATCAAACGATCCGCCGCCACATCCCGATAGCAGGAAGATTGCCATCAGAAGCATTCCGATCCATCCGTGTATTTTCCTCCGCATTCTTGCGTCCCTCCCCGTATATATTCATATCTTCTATGCCGCACGCTGCGCTTTGCAGCAATCTACATTTCTTTCTATTGTATACTATCGATCTATCCATGTCAAGCACATACCCGGATTTTCCCGTGAACAATTCCACAGCCCCGTTCATAGACTGCTAATGCGCACGGATAAATCCCTGCGTGAAAGGAGCGCCTGCCATGCAGCAATGCATCCTCAGCATCGGCACCATTACCTACGCCATCCGCGCACGAAAACTGCTCGCCGCTTCCCGCATTTCCGCTCGTATTGTCAAGACGACATCCGGCGGTCGGTCTTCCGGCGGCTGCACCTATGGCGTGGAGATCGACGCCGCGGATATGCTCACGGCCTCCGGGATCCTAAGCCGCAACCAGATCCCCTTTGAGTGGTCCCGTGCCGGGCAGAGCGGTCGCCTACCATGATGTATTTTGATAATGCTGCCACCACATATCCGAAACCGCCCTCCGTTTTCCGCGCGCTCTCACGCGCATTGCGTGACTGCGGCGGCAACCCAGGCCGTTCCTCGCACCGTCTTTCCCTCCGCGCGGCCGAGATGATCGACGATACACGCTGTGATCTGTGTGAGCTCATCGGTGCCGAGGATCCTTCGCATATCGTTTTTACCCTCAATGCTACCCATGCACTCGATCTGGCCATCAAAACGCGGGTACGCCCCGGTTCTCACATCCTGATCAGCGACCGGGAACACAATGCTGTCTATCGGCCGGTCTGCCGCCTTGCAAGAGATAAAATCGCCGATTTTGATGTCTTCTCTACCCGCGGTGACGTCCGCTCCGGTCTCCAACGTCTGCTTCGTCCCAATACCGACATGCTCATCTGCAACCATGTTTCCAATGTTGACGGCGCGCTCGCTCCACTCGAAGAAATCGGCGCATTCTGCCGCGAGCACGGGCTCTATTTTATTGTGGACGCCTCGCAGTCCATCGGACACATGCCCCTCTCTGTATCCTCCTTTCAGCCCGATGCACTTTGCGCGCCGGGGCATAAGGGACTGTTCGGAATCCAGGGGGTCGGTTTTGTCTGGCTCCGCAGCGGTGACTCGCTGTCCGAATTTATGGAGGGCGGCAGCGGCAGCGATTCCCGGGATCCGCATATGCCGCACTCATTGCCGGAACGCATGGAGGCCGGTACCCTGCCAACACCGGCCATTGCCGCGCTGGCCGCCGGGGTGCGCTTTGTCAGGCAACAGTCCCCTGCCGCGATTGCCGAACACGAAGCGGCTCTGCTCTCACGACTCCATGACCGTCTTTCCTGCCTCCCAGGCATTCAGTGGCTCGGGAGAAGTGGCGGCGGTCTTTGTTCCTTCACCTCCAACCGCTCCACACCCGATCGCATTACGCAGGCGCTCGACCGCGCCGATATCTGTGTACGCGCCGGTCTGCATTGCGCTCCGCTCGCACATGCCGCTTTGGGGACCCAACGTTCCGGCACCGTGCGCGTCAGCTTCAGTTGTATGAATACACCCCGCGAGGTCGATGACTTCGCTCTGGCACTGGAACACATTCTCAAAGAAGCGGAAGGCTGACCCTTCGGTCGGCGCTTCCGCTTCTTTTTCCTGTTTCCGGAACCTGTATTCGCGTCTCCCCTGCCACGGTGTCCCAACCACAATATATTGTGGTTGGGACTTTGTTTTACCACAATATATTGACAGATGCCCCAAAGTGGCCCCAAAAGTGGCCCTAAAAGTGGCCCTAAAAAGTTTTTTTCACGTGCTTTTTCTGATTAATTATACTATACTATATTTTAGCGAAAACAAAGAATAATGTCAAACGTTGCTATTCGCTTTTTAATATTCA
>CALWTT010000055.1 GCA_944384545.1 uncultured Clostridia bacterium
CCAAGCCGCAGGCTTGGCATATCATCACCGCACAACATGCGGTGTATATCATCCGGGGCGGCAAGCCGCCCTTGTATCTCATCAGCCCCTTTGGGGCTGGATTCTCCTGCGGCTTGATGATATACAACACTTCGTGTTGATGATATGCACGCCTTCGGCGTGATGTGCGCTTCGCTTCATGCGAGCGAAAATTGCGGAGCAATTTGCGAGTGCTTCACGGCGCGGGGATGTCGGCTTTTTTGCAAAAAGGCCTGGCGAAAAGCCTTCTACTCCGCTGCGGCGGGAAAAGGTCGGGTGGCAAAAGAGGGCATCCACAGAAGCCAAAAAAGAGCGAGGAGGTTCTGCAGTCGTCATACCATACGCAGATGATCAAGCCGCTCAAAAGAATAACAAGCCGGATCTACGGCGGAAGCAGACAGACATTCCATGCTGACCGGGAACCCGGTCCCAAATACATGTAACTTTTTCATCCGCCTTCCCATGTCCGTTTTATAGCAGTGGATTGCATTCTGATGTATGCGCAGACTCATCACGCGCTTTTTTATGGTTTTCTTTTGTAGTCCTTTTTCGTCTCATAAATTTCCTCTTCGCTTTTTTCCGCATTTCTTGACACTATCCTATCGGTATGATATAATAAAACATGTCTCGATGAGAGATGTATTTACAATATAACCGAAAGGAGAAAACCCCTATGATAACAACCAGCAACGTCGCGCGTTTCCTCCTCACATTTTTCCTTGGATTTATTGGCAGTTTCATCATTAATCACACCTCGTTAAAACCGGCCGGGTTCAGATCCCGCACGTTGGCATATTTCTTTCTGTCCATTATTACCTTCGGCATATACGGATTGGTAGCCGCCATCTTCAACTTGGTCTTTGATCCGAACAAAGAACGGAATATTGGATACATAAAAGAATAACGGAACGCGCAGAAATAAAAACCGCCTCATTCAGAGGCGGTTTTTATCGTATACAGAGAGAATCTTCGGACGCAGATTGATTGCGTAAAAAAGCGCTCCGATGAAGAACCGACAACGCATCCGAATAATCAGGACCCATGGCAGACCAGCCCCGCCGGACGGACATGCGCCCCCTCCCCTTTTGACTGTCCTGACTGCGACATCACACTTTTATATAAAGTTTTTGCTCCGCTTTTTCCAAAAAGCGGACGTTCTCACGCCTGCGGGCGGAATGCTTCTCCTCCCCCCAAAACCTGACGGGAATGCTTCTTCCTCCGGAACCGCACTGCCCTGCTGAGGAAAGCAGGCGCAGGGGCGTACGGTCCGGAGCGTACAAAACACACGGGCTGGGTGTCATTTGCTCTGACAATGGTCTGCATTCCACTTGCCTTTTCCTGGTCGTCACGCGATGAAATCCATATAGATATTCTCCGATAAATATGTTATAATGTACCCATCCGTATTTTTGTCTATCTTACCAAAGCCGGGAGTTTTTGTTATGTCCGAACATCACTATGGCCTGATCCGATACGCCTGCTACGCCGTCAATGTCTCCATGTCCGTGATTTCCACGCTCTCTCCCCTCCTGTTCATCGGCTTCCGCGAGCTGTACGGCATTTCCTTTTCCCTGCTCGGCACGCTGGTCCTTGTCAATTTCTGCACCCAGCTCGCCATCGATATTTTCCTCTCCTTCTATGCGGGAAAATGCAACCTCCCCCTCCTTATCCGCATCATCCCCGTCCTCACTGCCGCCGGGCTCCTGCTCTATGCCCTCTCGCCCTTCCTTTTCCCCAACGCCGTCTATGCCGGACTCCTGTGCGGCACCGTCATCTTCGCCGCCTCCGGCGGACTCTCTGAGGTCCTGATCAGCCCTGTCATCGCCGCGCTCCCCTCCGATCATCCCGAAAAGGATATGAGTCGCCTCCATTCGGTCTATGCCTGGGGCGTTGTCCTTGTCGTCACGCTCAGCACACTCTTCCTCTCCGCCTTCGGAACCCGGAACTGGTACTGGCTCGCATTAATCTGGACCGTTGTCCCTCTGCTTTCCTGTCTTCTCTTCGTCTTCTCCCGGATCCCCCCGCTCGATGCGCCGGAGCGACCTGCCAATGTCCTCTCTTTCTTCCGCAACCGCGATTTTCTCCTCTGCATTTTCTGTATTTTCCTCGGCGGAGCCAGCGAATGCACTATGTCGCAATGGGCGTCCGGCTACATCGAACAGGCACTGCGTCTGCCCAAGGTGGCGGGCGACATTCTGGGCGTTGCCCTTTTTGCTCTCATGCTCGGTCTTGGCCGTTCGCTCTATGCCGCACGCGGCGGAAATATCTATAAAGCGCTGACCTTCGGCGCAGGCGGAGCCGTCCTCTGCTATCTGATGGCCGCGCTCTCTGCCTCTCCCTGGCTCGCGCTGGCGGCCTGCGCCGTGACCGGGCTCTGCACGGCCATGCTCTGGCCCGGAAGTCTGATCATGGCAGAGGACCGGATGCCCGCCGCCAATGTAGCGGTATTTGCCCTCATGGCCGCCGGCGGCGATCTGGGAGGCTCGGTCGGTCCTCAGCTGGTCGGCATCGTCACAGACGCTGCCATGTATGCCGCCCCGGTTGCCGGACTTGCAGATCGGCTTGGGCTTTCCGTACAGCAGCTTGCCCTCAAAATCGGACTGCTGTCCGCCGTGCTCTTCCCGATTCTCGCCACCTGCCTCTTTGCCTTCGCCTGGGCGCGCCGCGGCAGCGGAAAAAAGGAGGGCGTACCGGCGCAGGAAAGCGATACCGCCGCCTGACCGGCAAA
>CALWTT010000056.1 GCA_944384545.1 uncultured Clostridia bacterium
GTTGCGATGCGCCGCTCTTCTGCAACGGAGAAAAGGATACAGCGGATTTTTCCGGCTCTTCCGGGAGACTTGCCGCTTTTGCACCGGAGCATGCAAAAAGGGGGAAAAAGGGGAGTCCGCCGGAAAAATTCCGACGGACTCCTCCATAGCTTTGCGCGGCTGCCAAGGCAACCGTGCGACAGGATCCATCCCTTATTTTTGTGCGCCGCTTTGTATGTATTCGTCAATAGCGCGGGCGGCTACCTTCCCGGCTCCCATGGCCGAGATGACCGTGGCAGCGCCGGTTACGGCGTCGCCGCCGGCAAAAACGCCGGCCCGTGTGGTGGCGCCGGTATTCTCTTCCACGATCAGTCCGCCATGGCGGTTGACCTCCAGCCCCTTGGTGGTGGAGCGAATGAGCGGATTGGGAGAGGTCCCGATCGCAATAATGACCGTATCGGCGGGCATTTCAAATTCGCTGCCGGGAATTTCTACCGGGCGTCTGCGTCCACGTTCGTCCGGTTCTCCGAGCTCCATCCGGATGCACCGTACGCCGGTTACAAAGCCATTGCGCGGATCGCGCGGATTGTCCGGGTTGTGATATCCGAGAATTTCCACAGGATTGCAGAGCAGGCGAAACTCGATGCCTTCCTCCTGCGCATGCTCGACCTCTTCCCGGCGTGCGGGCAGCTCTTCCATGGAGCGACGGTAGACGATACTAACCTTGTCAGCGCCGAGTCGGAGCGCGGTCCGCGCGGCGTCCATGGCGACATTGCCGCCGCCGACCACAATGACATTTCCGCCACGCTGAATCGGCGTATCCACATCGCCGCGATAGGATTTCATCAGATTGCTGCGTGTGAGGAATTCATTGGCAGAGCAGACGCCGTTGCAGCCCTCGCCCGGGATGCCCATGAAATTGGGCAATCCGGCGCCGGATCCGATATACACCGCTTCAAACCCGTTTTCAAACAATTCGTCTACGGTCAGGGTCTTTCCGATAATGATATTGGTCTCGATATCCACGCCCATGGCGCGCAGATTATCCACTTCGCCGGCCACAATATCCTTGGGCAGACGAAACTCCGGAATGCCGTATACCAGAACACCGCCGGCGGTGTGCAGCGCCTCATAAATGGTGACGTCGTATCCAAGCCGTGCCAGGTCGCCGGCGCAGGTGAGGCCGGAGGGGCCGGACCCGACAATGGCGACGCGGTGCCCGTTCTTTTGGATGGAAAAGGATTCGGCTGGGGCGTGTGCGTTGTGCCAGTCGGAGACAAAGCGTTCGAGTCTTCCGATACCGACGGGCTCGCCCTTGATACCGCGTACGCACTTACTCTCGCATTGGGTTTCCTGTGGGCAGACCCGACCGCAAACGGCGGGCAGAGAAGAGGATTCGCGTATGATCTGGTAAGCGCCCTCAAAGTCGCCCTCACGGATTTTTTCAATGAACGCAGGAATATGAATATGCACGGGGCACCCGGCAACGCAGGGCATGTTTTTGCAGTGGAGGCAACGGAGCGCTTCGTCCAGCGCCTGTTCCTCGGAGTACCCCAGGGCCACCTCGCGGAAATTGTGCGCGCGTTCTTCGGCAGGCTGTGTGGGCATGGGATTTTTATGGGGGCTCATGTTCGGTTTGGCCATTTTACGCATCCTCCTTCTGCATCCGGAACAGCCGGCAGGTTTCTTCGTACGCATGACGTTCGGCGGTGCGGTACATACCACCGCGTGTCATAGCTTCGTCGAAATCGATTTCATATCCGTTGAAATCTGGCCCGTCCACACAGGCAAAGCTGGTTACGCGCTTTCCGTCTCTGTGGAGAGTGAGGCGGCAGCCACCGCACATACCGGTACCGTCGATCATGATGGGGTTCATGGAGACGGTACAGGGAATACCGGTGGGGCGAACGGTCTCTACAACGAATTTCATCATGATCAGCGGTCCGATGGTGATGACCTCATCAAAGCGTTCACCGCTGTCAAGGATTTCTTTGAGCGGGACGCAGACATTGCCCTTGCGTCCGTAGGATCCGTCGTCGGTCATGACGACGAGGCGTTGGGAGGCCGCACGGAACTCGTCCTCAAGGATAAGGAGATCCTTGGAGCGGAACCCGATAATGGAAGTGACCTCGCATCCGTCGTCATGGAGTTTTTGTGCAACGGGAAGAGCAATGGCACAGCCGACGCCGCCGCCCACGATACAGACGCGGTGGAGTCCCTCCGTCCTGGTAGGACGACCAAGCGGTCCGGCAAAATCCTGCAGGAAATCGCCCTCTTTCTTGTGGTTGAGTTTTTCGGTGGTAGCACCGACAATCTGGAAGATGATACGGACAGTACCGGCCTTTTTGTCACAGCCGGCAACGGTGAGGGGAATCCGTTCGCCGTCCGGATCGACGCGCAGAATAATGAACTGGCCGGGGAGTGCCTTGGCGGCGACCAGCGGCGCCTCGATATACATTTCGGTAACGGTGGGATTGAGCGGGATTTTCTTAACAATTCGGAACATCCTTGCAACTCCTTCTTGAAAGATAGAAAAACGGACGCCGTAAAACGCCCGAAAAGCGACTGCCGGAAAATGGCTTCCGGCAGCCGCTGACGGTTTGAGGGAAAATGCCGGCAGGAGGAAAGGGATCAGAAATCGACCTCGGTGTCATAGTAGCAGCATTTGAGGAGTTTTTCCATTTCTTCCTGAGAGGGCTGACGCGGGTTGGAGCCGGTGCAGGCATCGAGAAGCGCATTTTTTGCGATCTCGGGAAGCCGCTCGAGGAACACTTTCTCGGGCACAAAACCGGACTCAGTGGGATAGCTGTCAGCACCGTAGTGAGCAATGCAGTGCGGGATATTGAGCGCATCGTTCATGCCGCGCAGACAATCGATCAGCAGTCTGACTTTTTCCTCGACAGACTTGCCGCCGAGCTGCATGAAGTCAGCGATTTCGGCATAGCGCGCAGCAGCCTCCGGATTTTTGGCATTGAAAGCAATGACCTTCGGGAGATACATGGCGTTGGCGGCGCCGTGGATGATGTGCGCGCCGTAATCGGCGAAGGCAGCGCCGGTCTTATGCGCCATGGAGTGTACGATGCCGAGCAGCGCGTTGGAGAAGGCCATGCCGGCAAGGCACTGTGCATTGTGCATACTGTCGCGCTTCTGCATATCGCCGTTGTAGGAATCGACCAGATCCTGCTGGATCATCTTGATGGCGTGCAGCGCGAGCGGATCGGTGTAATCGCAGTGCGCGGTAGAGACATAGGCCTCGATGGAGTGCGTCATAGCATCCATACCGGTATGTGCGACAAGTTTTTTCGGCATGGTTTCTGCCAGATCCGGATCCACAATAGCGACATCGGGGGTAATTTCAAAATCGGCGATCGGATATTTGATTCCCTTCTGATAATCGGTGATGATAGAGAAGGCGGTCACCTCGGTAGCGGTACCGGAGGTAGAGGAGATCGCGCAGAAATGCGCTTTTGTACGGAGCTTCGGCAAACCGAACACTTTGCACATATCCTCGAAGGTAACATCGGGGTATTCGTACTTGATCCACATGGCCTTGGCGGCATCGATGGGGGAGCCGCCGCCCATGGCTATGATCCAGTCGGGCTGGAACTTCTGCATTTCCGCAGCGCCGCGCATCACGGTTTCGACAGAAGGATCGGGTTCAATCCCTTCGATCAGGGAGACCTCCATGCCTGCTTCTTTCAGGTAGGCGATGGCGCGGTCGAGGAATCCGAATTTCTTCATACTGCCGCCGCCGACGCAGATGACGGCGCGCTTTCCTTCAAAGGTTTTGAGGGCCTCCAGAGCGCCCTTGCCGTGATAGAGATCTCTCGGTAATGTAAATCTTGCCATGACAGAATCCTCCGTTCATGTATGTATTTTGTGATTGTAGTATAGCACACCGATGCGGAAAAGTGAAATGCGAAAAGAGTTATATCGATATATAGTTATCGATATGACATACAAAATACAGACAAAACAAGCGAAAAAGAATCCGAAGGAGGCGGTAGAAAGAGAAGAACGGGAGCGGAAAAAGACAGGAATAAAAAGAGAGGAAGTAAAAAATATCGGGCGGAAGCGGGAAAAGGCACTTGCGCGAAGGGCGGGAATGTGGTATACTGTCGCTGGAAACCATTCAGGAAGAGGACCGCAGAGCGTGTCCGTGAGAAGGGGGCAGAAAAGGATGAAAAAAGCGACAGTATATTTTACGCGGAAGTGTGCACCGGAGAGCGTGGTCATGCTGTATGAGAAATTGGGGAGCCCGCTGCAAGGCCGGATCGCAGTGAAGCTGCATTCGGGAGAAAAGGGGAACCAGAATTTTCTGGGCCCGTCGTTTTTCCGGCCGATCATTGAGCGGACGGGTGGGCGCGTAACCGAATGCAATACAGCCTATGAGGGAGAGCGCAACAGCACGGAGAAGCATCTGCGGGTGTTGCGGGAGCACGGATGGAGCGAGGCATTTCCGGTCGATCTGATGGATGCGGAAGGCCCGGATGCGGTGCTTGAGATTCCGGATGGGCGCACGATCCGGAAGAACTATGTGGGAAAGCATCTGCTGAACTACGATTCCATGCTGGTGCTGTCGCATTTCAAGGGACATCCGATGGGCGGATACGGCGGCGCATTGAAGCAGCTGTCGATCGGTGTGGCGTCCTCCTACGGAAAAGCGTATATTCACGGTGCCGGCAAGCCGGAGGAGATCTGGACGGCGGATCACGATTCGTTTCTGTCCGCCATGGCGGACGCGGCAGCCTCGGTGGTGCGACACTTTGCGGGGAACATCGTCTACATCAATGCGATGATGAACATGTCGGTGGACTGCGATTGCTGTGCGGTGGCGGAGGATCCGTGCATGAAGGATATCGGAATATTGGCATCGATGGATCCGGTTGCCATTGACCGTGCTTGCCTCGATCTTGTGCAAGCCTCCACAGATCCCGGGCGAGACCATCTGATGGAGCGGATCCTGTCGCGCAACGGCTTCCACACCGTGGACTGTGCCGAAGCGCTTGGGATCGGCACGCAGGATTACGAGCTGGTGTCTGTGGACTGACCGGATGTGTCGGGGAAGAACGGGCGGTACGGCAGGAGCGGGAGCGGCCGGCAAAGCGCCCCGCCCGCATCGCCGAAGGGGGGACGCCCCAGGCGTTGGGGCTCTGCAAGCAGGAGCAGCTTGTGCTGTCGCCGCAAGCGTTTGACGGCATATTCCAGTTTCGCTGCCAGAGAGAGGTCTTCCGTTAACCAAAGCCCGGCAAGGTCGCAGACGGGATGGGCGCGCGTGTAGCGTGCGCCGCCCGGCCGGATACGCATATGCTGGCAAAGCCGCCGTCTTATGTCAGAGGTGATCCCGGTATAGAGCGATCCGTCCGTGCAGCGGAGAATATACAGGTAGGCCATGATCCCTCCGATCCGGGGCGCAGTTCCAAGGTGGCGCGATCGCGCAGCATGCCATGCCCCATACAGTATAACATACTATTGGAGAAAAGTAAAGGAAAATCCGACAAAAGGCATTCATGCGGCGCAGGCTGCGAAGCAATGCGCCGCACGAGCCGGGAAAGGAGAAATGCAATGAAGCAAACCATCGCCTTGTCCGACAAGGGCGGTGTGTGTATGATTGCACACCGGGGTCTGAGCGGACTGGAAACCGAGAACACCTGCGCTGCCTTTGTGGCGGCTGGCAACCGCAGTTATTTCGGGATCGAGACCGATGTACACGTGACGCGGGACGGGCGGTACATTCTGATTCATGACGACCGCACCGGCCGGGTGGCCCCGGGTACCGACTACGCGGTAGAGGAAACAGATTATGCGCTGCTGCGCAGCGTGCGTCTTGCGGACGGCGACAGCGGGCGCACACGGGGCGACCTGTGTCTGCCGTCGCTTTCGGAATACATCCGGATTTGCCGTCGCTATGGGAAGATGGCGGTACTCGAGCTGAAAAACGCCATGCGGAAAGAGGATATCCGCGGGATCTGTGAAGAGATCTGCACCGAGGGCGCGCTTTCGGACGTTATTTTCATCTCGTTTTCGATGGAGAACCTTGTCTTTCTGCGGGAACTTTATCCGACACAGGCGGCGCAGTATCTGTGCGAGCGTGCGGAGGATGCGTTGCTCGATACGCTTGCCGCACGCAAGCTGGACATCGATATATATTATGAAGCACTGACGGCGGAACGGGTACGTGCCTGTCACGATCGCGGCATCCGCGTCAACTGCTGGACGGTGGACCGCGCAGAGGCAGCAACAGCGCTTGTGGGCATGGGCGTGGATTACATAACTACGAATATATTGGAATAACAAGCTGGAAAAGGAGGGAAAAGCGGAGGCAAAAAATCCGTGAATCCCGTGACAAACAGAGCATAGCAAATAAAACATAAATGGAAAGAGAAAATGCGGATGCGCAGGCAGCCGCAGAAGGAGGAGCACCATGTTTTTTTCGGTACGGCTGAACCATGAAACCGATGCAACCCCAACAGAACTGACTGCCGCAACTGAGGTAGAAGTCTTTCTGCCGGAAGAACAGCGCGATATGGAGGAGTATATCCGGGAGACAGTGCGCAAAAAACTCGTGCAGCCTTACCCGACAGAAGGCGCGCGTACCTGTCGGCGTCTGGTTTTCCGGCTTGGCATACCCAATGAGGTAAAAAGCGCAATTGAGGCGTATCTGCCGCTGTCCGGGAACCCGGAGGAATATGCGTTGTTGACGGGCGAGGAAACGGTCGTGTGTGCGCAAGAGGCGCGCGGCCTTCTGTACGGCCTTGCCACACTGTGCTCCCTGCAATCCGCAGGAGAGCTGACCTCGCGCCTGTTGTACGATTATCCCGACTGTGCCTTCCGCGGCTACCGTATGTTCTTACCCGGACGCGTGCACTTTGACAATTTCCGTGATCTGCTGGATCTGCTTGTCGCCTACAAATACAATACGATTATTCTGGAAATCGGCGGAGCAATGGAATACCGGAAGCATCCGGAGATCGAGACGCAGTGGAAGGCCTTCTGCCGGGAGGTGCACAGCTACAACGGCCGTGCGGATGAAATACAGCATAAAACCTATCCGTGGGTCAAGGACTCGATCCATTGCGACAACGGCGACGGAGACACCCTGACGCAGGAGGAATGCCGTTATCTTGCCTCGCTTTGCCGTGCGCGCGGCCTGGAGGTGATCCCCGAATGCCCAACATTGAGTCATGCCGATTACCTTGTACAGCCGCATCCTGCTATGCGTGAGCGCGCAGAAGATGCATACGCAGATACCTATTGCCCGAATGCGCCGGGCATATACGCGCTGGTTTTTGATGTGCTGGATGAGGTGATTGAGGTTTTCCGGCCGCGCTGTATTCATATCGGGCACGACGAATACTATTCGGTGGGGGTCTGTCCCCGTTGCGCGGGCAAGGACCCGGTGGATCTGTTCGTCGGGGACATTGAACGCCTGCACCGGTATCTGAGCGATCGCGGCATCCGGGTGATGATGTGGGGGGATAAGCTTCTGAATGCGAGAAACGCGCAAGGCGAGCCGCAGGGCGGTGCAGAACGGCATATCCCCTGCCTCGGACAGATCTGCCGGATCCCGGCGCTGTATCCGAGCATCTCCCGGATCCCGAAGGATATACAGATTCTGCATTGGTATTGGATCTTTGACGAAGAGAACGATCTGGCACTGCTGGAAAACGGTCTGGAAACAATATACGGGAATCTGGAAGTATCGGCATTTACGGGGTGGAGGCGTCGGATCGGACGGGGGATCCACGGGGGTGTGAGCTCCAACTGGGGCTCTATTGAGGCGGAGTATATGCAACGGAACCAGCAGATCTATCAGCTGATGTACAATGCCTATGTGTTTTTCTCCCCGGATTACGACGATGACCGGCGGGAGGAGTTGCGCCTGCGCACGATGGAAGAGGCCTATCGCCTTCGGAACCGGAGCCTTCCGCATGCGCTCCGGGTAGTGCATCGCACCGATGCAGTGATGCCGTATGTCTGGTTTTATGACGGATGCTTCATCGATGACGCCACCTATCTGCTCGGCCATTATGTATTGGAATATGCGGACGGCACCTCCTTCCGCCTGCCGGTCAAGTACGGCACCAACATCTCGCGATCGCAGTTTGAAGAGAAGGAGCTCGGGAAAAGCGATGCCTACCGGGAGCTCTGCGGCGGTGCCCTGCCGACAGAAGAGGCAGATGGATACTGGTATGAAACGACATACGCCGATCCCCGTCCGGGAGAGGTGCCGGTCTCCGTGCGCTATGAGCCTGCGCCGGGCAAGGAATCGGTGCGTGTGGATTTTCGTCTGCCCGAATTGGCCTGAGTGGTCTGCAGAATTTTCAAAAACAAAATGCCCCGTGTGTTGCAAAGAATGTTTTTCTGCGGAATGCGCGCCATCATGCGCACGAGGTTCGGAGAGGGGTCCCACAGATACTCCCAATAAAAAGGGAAAAGACAAAAAAGACAAAACAGGAATCTCCCGGCAAAGCGGTGGGAAAGTGGAGGAAAAGGCGCATGACAGTGGCCACATACAATATCCGTCACGGTTCGATGGTAGGGACCAATATGGCGCTGCTTGGGGAGGATATCCGACGGAGCGGAGCGGATCTGGTCGGCGTGCAGGAGATCGATATAGGAACCGCGCGCGTGGGCGGGCAGGATACACTGCGCCTGTTGGCGTCGGCGAGCGGGATGCCATACTATGCATTCTGCCCGACCATCCGTCTGCAAGGTGGCCGATACGGCACGGCATTGCTGTCCCGCCAGCCGTTTTTCGGATTTGAGGCGATCCCGTATGTCGCGAAAGGGGGGGAGGCGCGCGCCTACAGCCGCGCATATCTCCGGCTTGGGAAATATCGGGTCGCAGTATTCAACACCCATCTTGAATATGCCGACACGGAGGTGCGGACCGCGCAGGCCGCGGAGCTTGCTGCCGCCATGTCCCGGGAGCCCTGCCGTCTGTTGACCGGGGACTTCAATACGGCGGACTTTTCGTTGTATACGCCCTTCGGTATGACGGCGGTCAATCGCCCGGACAATCGCTTTGCTACTTTTTATGAGGGCGGTCTTCCGATCGATAACATTTTGTATACGGCCCCTTTCCGTCTGCGCAGCTGCGGAATGATAGAAAGCGGGCGATCGGATCATTATCTGCTGTGGGCGGACCTGTCGGTGTCCTCTTCGGTCTGACGTGCGCGGAGCCGCAGAGGCAGGAGTGCCTTTCCCGGTTTTTCTGTATCGGCAGACAAAGGGACATTGCCCGCCGCGGTACTGCGTACCGGCATCGGTACATTGCCCGGATGACAGAACGCGATTTCATAAAAATGCATACAATCAAACAGAATGAAAGCGAGGGAACAGGAAATGGAATACGGCCTTCAGTTATGCAGTGTACGGGATGCCATGGCAGCGGACGCAAAAGGGACCTTGAAAACCGTAGCGGAAATCGGGTACAGTGCAGTAGAGTTTGCGGGTTTCTACGGCCACAGCGCGAAGGAGATGGCGCGGTACACAGACCGTGCCGGCCTGCGGATCAGCGGTGCGCATATTCCGTATACCGATCTGCTGCCGGATGCGATCGAGAAGACATTGGCCTATCATCGCGAGCTCGGAAATACGAGACTGATCATCCCGACCTATGATGCATCGACGCCGGAAAAGCTGGAAGCGTTTGTGCGCAGCATGAAGGAGTGGCAGGAACGGCTGGGCGAGGCGGGATTTACGCTGGGGTACCATAATCATCACACGGCATTTCTTCCGGTTGGCGGCGAAGGATTGCGCGCCTTTGACGAACTGTGGAACCGGACCGACATATTTTTCCAGATCGACACCTATTGGGCGTATGTAGCCGGAGAGGATCCGGTGGCGCTGCTGCGGGAGAAAAAGGACCGGATTCCCGTCATCCATCTGAAGGATGGCGATCTTTTGCACCGGGGTTATTCACTCGGTCTCGGAACGGCGCCGGTCCGCGCCATTCACGATACGGCGGTGACTTCGGGGATGGAGATTGTCGTGGAGAGCGAAACGCAGAATCCGACCGGACCCGAAGAGGTCGCACGTTGCATGGCATATCTGAAAAGCCTTGTGAAATGACAAGTCGGCCGGTATCCTCCGATGCCGCCCCAACAGCAAAAAGCGGAAAACAGCGGGAGTTCTTCCCGCTGTTTTCCGCTTTTTGTCTTTCCCGCACACCATCGCAGTCGTATGCGGCAAGCGGCTCTCGCCCTCTGTTTGTTCTCTGCAGCAGCCCAGCCGGAAAGTTTTTGCTCCGCTTTTTTCAAAAAGCGGACGCTCCTCTTCCTGTGCTCTCCTTTCTCTTGAAAACACTCCGTCCGTACACTCTCCTTCGCAGCAAAAATACCGTACACTCTCTTCTCATCAAAATATGAATCTCATCCATCCATCCCCCTGCCGCCTTTTATCTCCTTAAAACGTACACCTTTTCAAAAATCTCCGTTGACATTTCCGCCTTTTTCGCTTCCGCTCCGGCATATATCAACCTTTCCTTCCTGTTTTGTTGACAATTTTCGCCAAAATCCGCGCATCCATGCATGGCAGGGGCCGGCCAAACGAACTCCGGATCGCAGAACAGACAAAAACAAAAAACAAAAAACCGGTTGCGCAAGTGAACAGCACCCCATTTGTTAGACAGTATGGTATACTGAATAACAAGTGAGGTGCTTTTTATGCCAAAAGGAATACCAAACAAACGATACACACCGGAATTCAAGAAGAAGGTAATAGAAACGATGCAGGAAGAAAAGCTGGGCTATCGTGAAACGGCGCAGCGGTTTGAGATTAGAAGTGACAGGCAAGTCAGAAATTGGGAGCGGATTTACTTGACAGAGGGGCCGGAAGGCTTTGCGGTAGAGCGGCGGGGCCGAGGGAGCACCGGACGTCCGAGAAAGCTGCCGAGAGAAGTAGAGGAGGATTTGCTTGCCGAGGTTCAAAGACTTCGTGCGGAGAATGAATACTTAAAAAACTTGCAAGCCTTGGTTTTGGAGAGAGAGCGACGCCAAGGGAAAAAGTCCAGGTAGTCCAGAAACTGAGGCGAAAATATTCTTTAACCCTTCTGCTTGAAATCGCTCAGCTGCCCCGTGCCACCTTCTACTACCATCTGAAGCGGATGCACAAGGCAGATAAATACGCAGAAGAAAAAGCAGAAATTGCATCCATTTAT
>CALWTT010000057.1 GCA_944384545.1 uncultured Clostridia bacterium
ATCATTTCCTGCTTTTCGAACTGATGGATCCGGTACACACCGCGTTCTTCGATTCCGTGCGCCCCCTTTTCCTTGCGGAAGCAGGGAGAATAGCTGGTCAGTGTATACGGAAGATTTTCTTCTGGCAGAATCTGATCGATGAATTTCCCAATCATAGAATGCTCACTGGTTCCGATCAGGTACAGATCCTCGCCCTCGATTTTGTACATCATGGCGTCCATCTCGGCAAAGCTCATGACACCCGTCACTACATCCGACCGGATCATAAAAGGGGGAACGCAGTAGGTGAACCCCCGCCCGATCATAAAGTCACGTGCATAGGAGATAACGGCAGAATGCAGACGGGCAATATCGCCCATCAGGTAATAAAACCCGTTGCCGGCAACGCGCCGGGCGGAATCCAGATCAATTCCGTCAAAGCGTTCCATAATATCGGTGTGATAAGGAATGGCAAAGGGGGGGACTACGGGATCGCCAAAGCGTTCCAACTCCACATTTTCGCTGTCATCCTTTCCGATCGGAACACTGGGATCGATCATATTGGGGATGGTCATCATAATGGTACGGATCCGCTCATCGAGTTGCCCCTCGCGCTCTTCCAGTTTTGCTAATTGCTCTGCCTGCTCGGATACAAGTGTGCGAGCCGCGGCGGCTTCGTCTTTCTTTCCCTGACCCATGAGGACACCGATTTGTTTGGAAATTTTATTCCGGTTGGCACGCAGGGCATCCGCTTCTTTCTGGACAGAACGGCGCTCTTCATCGAGTGACAGGACCTCATCTACCAAAGGGAGCTTATTGTCCTGGTATTTGCGGCGGATATTTTCCCGTACCGCATCGGGGTTTTCTCGTACAAACTTCAGATCCAGCATTACAAAGCCTCCGTCCAATCTACTTTATGTGAAACCGTGTGACGGTTTTCTACCTATAAGTAATTATAACACTTTTTTTGAAATATACAAGAAGAAATTGCAGGCACTGGTAAAAACAGGTGTTATACAAACAGTTTTCCTGATTTTCATCGATCAAAAAATAAATTCAAAATAAAATTATTAAAACGCTTGACAAATTATAGAGATCGTTGTATAATAATGATAGACAGAAAAAGGAGCAATCGAACGCTATGCATAAGAGCATCTATTCTCTGGTCCTGAGCGATGAAGTAATGGAAGCTGTGGACCGGTTAGCATATCGGCGAGGGTGCAACCGCTCGCAATTGATCAATCAGATATTGGCCGAATATGTATCCTATATCACACCGGAACAGAAGATCCGGGAGGCTTTCGGGAGAATATCCTCAGTTCTGGACGGGAATGATGGATTTCGTCTGATAACCCGTCCGTCGGACACCATGCTGTCACTCGGTTCCGCACTGATGTATAAATACAATCCGACCGTGCGATACAGCGTGGAACTGTTTCGGAACACAGAGGGTGCGCTCGGCGAATTGCGTGTGTCCACACGAACACAAAACGCTGCTTTGCTTGCAACGATGACGCAGTTTTATCAGGTGTGGGACAGTGTAGAATGCGCCAATATCGGTTCCTGCGGATCGCATTGGGAGGAAGGCCGTTATTATCGTCCTCTCCGGTTGCGTGTCAATGCAAATGCCGGGGCAGACGCCGTGACGCCGGATACGGTCGGAGGGCTGATCGCCGGATATATCCGGGCCTTTGATGACGGACTGAAGCGGTATTTCCGTTTGGCGGAGGATCCGCATACAGCCATGCGGGAAGTAGAGCGTGTGTACAAATCCTATCTCCAGGAATGCACAGAAATTATTTGATTATTACCGAAGGAGGACGTAGATATGAATCTGCAAAAAGCAACACAAAAAAGTATGGAAGCGCTCCAGAAAGCGCAAAGTCTGGCAAATGCCAACGGGAACCAGCAAATGGAACAGGCACATTTGGCATTGGCATTGTTGTCACAGCAGGACGGACTGATTGTCAGCCTGCTGACTAAGATGGGGAAGTCCTGTGACCGGCTGAAAAGTGAATTGGAGCAGATGGTTGACCGTTTTCCGAAAGTCAGCGGAGGCGGAGGACGGCAGGTCTATCTTGCTCCGAAACTGGACGAAGCACTGACCGCCGCCGAGGAAGAGGCTGCCAAGATGGAAGACGAGTATACTTCCGTTGAGCATCTGTTTCTCGGATTGCTGATACGCGCGGATGATCCGCTATCCAGATTTTTCTCGGCACATCAGATTACAAAGGATGGATTCCTCAGCGTACTGCGTGAGGTGCGCGGCAACCGTCGCGTATCAAGCGACACGCCGGAGGACACCTATGATGTGCTGAAAAAGTATGGGCAGGATCTTGTAGAGCAGGCGCGGAATCAGAAACTGGATCCTGTCATCGGTCGGGATGACGAAATACGTAATGTCATCCGGATTCTTTCGCGAAAAACCAAAAACAATCCCTGCCTGATCGGAGAACCTGGCGTAGGAAAAACCGCCATTGCAGAAGGACTGGCGCAGCGGATTGTCCGTGGAGACGTGCCGGATAATCTGAAAAACCGCAGCATTTTCTCGTTGGATATGGGAGCGTTGGTGGCAGGAGCGAAGTTCCGCGGGGAATTTGAGGAACGTCTGAAAGCCGTGCTGGAAGAGGTTCGCCGCAGCGAAGGAAAGATCATTCTGTTTATTGATGAGCTTCACACCATTGTTGGCGCGGGAAAGACCGAGGGGGCAATGGATGCGGGCAACCTGCTGAAACCGATGCTGGCGCGCGGGGAACTGCACTGCATCGGAGCCACGACATTGGACGAATACCGGCGTTATATCGAAAAGGACGCGGCACTCGAACGGCGATTCCAACCGGTTATGGTACCGGAACCGTCTGTAGAGGATACCATATCCATTCTGCGCGGGCTGAAACAGCGGTATGAAGTCTATCACGGCGTCAAGATACACGATCAGGCTCTGATCGCAGCCGCCACACTCTCCAATCGGTATATATCCGACCGTTTTCTGCCGGACAAAGCCATTGACCTTGTGGATGAGGCCTGCGCACTGATCAAAACCGAAATGAACTCGATGCCAACGGAGCTGGACGAAATTTCCCGGAAAATCATGCAGCATGAGATCGAGGAAGCGGCACTGAAGAAGGAAACCGATAAGCTTTCCAAAGAGCATCTTTTGGAGATCCAGAAGGAACTGTCGGATCTGCGCGCGTCCTTTGATGAAATGAAGGCAAAGTGGGAAGGCGAAAAGCAGTCGATTGGCCGTGTGCAGAAGATCCGCGAGGAGATTGAGGAAGTCAAGGCAGGGATTAACCGTGCAGAAGAAGCCTACGATCTGAACAAGGCGGCGGAGCTCAAATACGGGAAACTGCCGACGCTGGAAAAAGAGCTTGCAGAAGAAGAGAAAAAAGCGGAGGAAAAACCGGGGCAGAATACACTATTGCGAGATGCGGTCACCGAAGAAGAGATCGCGCGTATCGTTGCCCGCTGGACCGGTATTCCGGTGGCAAAACTGATGGAAGGAGAGCGGGAAAAGCTGCTGCATCTTGACAGTATACTGCATCGCCGGGTGATCGGGCAGGACGAGGCTGTCTCGCGTGTTGCAGATGCGATTCTGCGTTCGCGTGCCGGCATTCAGGATCCGCGGCGCCCGATCGGTTCTTTCCTGTTCCTTGGTCCGACAGGTGTCGGGAAAACCGAACTGGCCAAGGCGCTGGCAGAAGCGCTCTTTGACGACGAACACAATCTTGTGCGAATCGATATGAGTGAGTATATGGAGAAGTATTCTGTCTCCCGGCTGATCGGAGCGCCTCCCGGATATGTGGGATATGACGAGGGTGGTCAGCTGACCGAGGCAGTGCGGCGCAAGCCATATTCGGTAGTACTGTTCGATGAGGTGGAGAAGGCACATCCGGATGTCTTCAATGTACTGTTGCAGGTATTGGATGATGGCCGGATTACCGACAGCCAGGGACGGACCGTGGATTTCAAGAATACCATTCTGATTCTGACCTCCAATCTTGGTTCCGATATTATTCTGGACAGCATTGGTCCGGACGGTGAAATCAGCGAGGAGGGCCGTGAAAAGGTGACCGCCTTGTTGCGCCGCAGCTTCCGTCCGGAATTCCTGAACCGACTGGACGACACGGTATTCTACCGCCCGCTCACACGGACCAATGTAGAAAGTATTGTCGATCTGCTTCTTGCGGATCTCTCCAAGCGGCTTGCCGCGCAACGTCTTTCGGTGGAAGTAACACCGGAGGCCAAGGCGCTGATCATCGACCGCGCATATGATCCGGTATACGGTGCGCGCCCGCTGAAGCGTTTTCTGCAATCGCATGTGGAGACATTGCTGGCAAGGCAGATTATTGCCGGGAATGTTGCGCCGGATTCCACCATTACCATAGACGTGGAGAACGGAGAACTGACGGCAAAATAATCGACTTCTTTCGTGTAGCAAATAAAACACCGGGAAGACATACTCTTCGATATGTCTTCCCGGTGTTTTTTTAGAATTGCTTGTATGTATAAAGCTGGATCGTGTAAAAAACGCCGATCGTTGCAGGGCAGGAGTGGGTATGCTCCCTTAGTCAAGAAGACTTTTTCGGCAAAACGGGCAGATATCATCGGGGGCCTCTGTATCCCGGAAGCTCTGCCCGCAGGAGGGGCAGGTGATTTCATGGGAGGCGCCGAGACGGTAGGTCGGATGAATCAGTTTTCCGTCAAAAAAATAACCGCGCAGAATATGCCAGTGAAGGATACGCTTGATGCGGCGGTTTACTTTCCGGCGGGAAAGGGAAAGGCAAAGCGCAATCGCATCTGCTTCATACACCTTATCCCGCTCAATTGCAGCCGTAACACCGCGCAGGGAAATCAATTTTGCGAACCGTATCCACAGCAGCGGGACAGCCGCGGCACTCCCCACCAATACGACAATGGAAACAATCATCAAAGCCAGGTTGTTACCGGCGCTGAGACACAGGGCAGGGATGGCCGCAATGAGCAGAAGGGAGAAGAGGGTGGCAAAGCAGGTAACGGTTACCAGTCTGGAACGCAGAATATGCATGCGCGGCCTCCTTTCGGTGATAGTCGGGCCCAATTCCATATCGGAATATTTATACCATAAAAAACCTATTCTGTCAAGATAAAAAAGAGGAAGAAATTCGCGAAGTCCGGCGTTTTTGCGACAGGAAAATACAAAGACAGGCCCGGTGGGATGCCAGACCTGTCGGAATGCGTCATATATTCAGCGTCGCTTGGAAAGGACGTTTTCCTGATAGGTGCGGACGGCCTCATACCAGGAAGCATCTGCCGGCACGCCTTGGATGGCACAGAAATGCTCCCAGATGTCTCCGAAGGGGAGGGATTTCAACTCTTCCTGCCACAGGAGCATTTCTGTGAAGTTTCCTTCCTCCTGCCATCTGCGCAGATTGTCATGCGGCTCAAGAAGCGCCGCCAGAAGCGCTTTTTGCATATTGCGGGTACCGATGACCCAGGCGGCAATTCGGTTGATGGAAGCATCGAAATAATCCAGTCCGATCAGGACGCGGTCGAGTGCGTGGCAACGAACAATTTCCCGGGCAATGTCGCGCGTTTCGTCATCCAGAAGGACAACGTGATCCGAGTCCCAGCGTACCGGATGTGTGACATGCAACGGGACCTTGTCGAAAAAGGCAAGCAGAGCAGGGATTTTGTCCCCTACGGATTCGGTAGGATGATAGTGCCCGTTATCCAGCAGGTTGTAAACACCGGGATGACGCGCGGCATACGCCATATAGAATTCGTTGGATCCGACCGTATAGGATTCCACACCGATTCCGAAGACCTTACTTTCAACGCTGTCCAACACCCCCGGAAGGTTTTCGGCAAAAATTTCATCCAGCGAATTTTTCAAACGGAGTCTGGGACCAAGACGATCGGCAGGAGTATGCTTATAGCCATCCGGAATCCATATATTATGGAGAACCGGCTCTCCCAGCTGTTCTGCAAGCGAGGAAGCAATGCGTCGACAGGCGACGGCATGACGGATCCAGAACCGGCGAACCGATTCGATGGGAGAGGAAAGAGTCAGGCCGTCGACCACCATGGGATGGCTGAAAAATGTGGGATTGAAGTCGATCCCGTATTCGTGCTTTTTGGCATAGTCAACCCATGCAGAAAAATGTTCCGGCAACAGCGCGTCCCGGTCTGCCTTCTTTCCATGAAAAACCGCATAGGAAGCATGCAGATTGATGCGTTTTTTCCCCGGAATCAAGGATGCCGCCATGTCAAAATCGGCCATTAGTTCTTCCGGTGTCCTTGCTCTTCCGGGATAATTGCCGGTGGTCTGAATTCCTCCCGAGAGTGCCTGTCCGGATCCCTCAAATCCTATGACATCATCTCCCTGCCAGCAATGAATGCTGATGGCTTTGTTGCCGAGCGCATTCAGTGCGGCATCCACATCCACACCGAGTGCCTCATAGCGCTGCTTCGCGGATTCATATCGTGTCATTTTGCATGTCCTCTTCATTCTGCCGGACGAAACGAAACAGTCATCCGGTGTTTTTCTTCATTATACCAGCAATTTCGTTGCCTGTCAACGGCGCGG
>CALWTT010000058.1 GCA_944384545.1 uncultured Clostridia bacterium
GCCCTTCGCAGAACAACAGGATATCCCCGCGGTGAATCAGATAGATTCTCATATTCCCTCCTGTCCCGTCATCCGGTAAAACAGCAGGGCAAAAACAAGAATCAGCACCTCCGTGATACAGATCGAAACGATTCTTCGCTTCCGGTCCGGCAATTCGGTATACCGGGAAAGCAGGACGACGGTTACCACCGATACTGCCCCGGAAACGCACAAAATCATTGGCATGGCCGTACGATAAACAGCATCTGTTCGTGCGGCCAACAGCTGTATCGATTCGCTCACCGCTCCCACATCAAAGAGCCCCCGGAAGTCTTCGCTCAGCAGAAGCAGGAATAAGGAAAGCAACACAAAAAGAATCAGCACCAGCAAATACAAAGCCATTCCCACCATCGCCAATCCGGACGCGATCCTGAGGGCAATCGGCAAAACCGCCGCCGCCAGCAGGATCCGGTTCAGCCCCGAAAGCGTATCGCACCACCGGTTCCGGATGCAAAAGCGCAACATCTGCCGCTCGACTGTCATCCTGTTTTCCTCCTGGATTTCATTTCTGTTCTGTATTCCGGTTTCCTGTTCCGCATTCCCCGCGCCGCATGCAGACGTCAATTTTTCCGCAGCTCCCGCTTTCTGCGCTGCTGCCCCGGCGTTTTTGCTCCGCCGGACTTTGCAGAACACAGCAGGAAAAGTCTCACACAGGTCACAAAGCATGCGCGACCGGGCAGACATTGCTGTCCCGGATTGTCACCATTGTAGCATGGATTTCATGCTATTACAACCCTGCCGCCCCATACAATTCCTGGCAATTTCCGGCCTGCAGCCCGATGCAAGGGCACCGAGGGCTGCCCTGCCGCTTTGAAACACGGCGCAGGTGCTTTTCTGAAAAGCCGCCCCGTGTGTTTTATCGATCCGGATCGCGTCGTGCAATATCACATGTTCTCGCCTGCAAAGCTACCCGTTTCCGCACCTGCTCCTTCGCTTTTCCTGCCGTTTCCTCCTTGCAGTTTTCCTGCGCGGTACCAGGTATAAGGCCGGTCGTGTGTCGCATTCCGGCAACATGCCCCTGCGTATCCGGTTCTGACTGCCTGAAAACCGCATGTGTATACCCTTCTCCGCCGCGCAGCAATGCCTCAGTATTTCCCGCGCACGCCGGGATCCGTATCCTGCTGAATGGCACCGCGCGCATACAGGATCCATTTGGCACGGTCCAGCGGACAGATTCCCCGCCACCGCGTCGTGGCGCCCAGCGCAAGCGGACATTCCTGATAGCCGTCAAAACGGGTGGCATACACCGCACGCCCCCCGGAAAGCGCCGCCAACCGCACCGGATATTCGAGCGTCGTCGCTACCGGAAGACGCGCCTCCACCGTACACCGGCCGTTCCGCAATACCGGCGTATCAAAGCTGCCACGCAATACGGTGATATCCGACAGAACCTGCCCCATCAGATGCTCCGGCACCGTGATGTGCGCATTCAGCATGGGTTCCAGCAGCAGCGTGCCCGTGTTCCGGATCCCGTCCAGCAGCGCCATCGGCGTCGCGACAAAGAAATCGAGCGGATGCGTATGCACCGTATGATGCCCGCCGTCCAGCAGCGTCACCTTCATATCCGTCAGCTCCCAGCCGTAATTGCCCTGGGAAAGGGAGCGATACACCGATCGCCGGATATGCGTCTGATACTTATAAAACAGGCGGTCGTGCGGCACGTGTCCCCCGTCGTAAACTATACCGGCGCCCCGCGGCAGCGGCTCAATGCCCAGTCGCACAATCGCCCAGCAGGGCTTGGGCATGGTGTACGCCTCATAGCCCTCGCCTGCGCCGGCCGGCGTCTCACGGTAAATCACCGACCGCCCCGAAAATGTCACCGCCAGCCCGTAGCGCCCCCGCAGCAGCACCTCGAGAATCTGACGCTGGATCTCCCCCGTGATGCGGATCTGAATCTCTCTCTCGCTCGGCTCCCATCGGAAATCCAGCAGCGGATCCTCGTCACACAGTTCCCGGATGGCAGATACCAGCGCCGGCAGTTCCGCCGGCGCGGCCGGCGCAACACTCACGGTAAGATACGGGTTGGCCAGCCGGTAGGCATCGCTCATCCGGAAGGCGCCTATGGTATCGAAAACGCGGGCACGTGTCAGTCCGTACAGTGCCGCAATATCCCCCGCGCCGATCCGCCCCACATCCGTATACCGCGCTCCGTTGCATTTCCGGATCTGCGTCACCTTCTGCGGGGGGAGCGGCATGCCGTCCGCATCGGTATCCCCGTGGATGGGAAGCACGTCGCGGTTCCGGATGCTGCCGCCGAACAGGCGTACATGCGCGATCTTTCCCATGCTCTTGTCATGCTCGATCTTGAAAATCACCCCGGAAAGCTCTGCGCTCTGCCGGCGGGAGGCGGGCGGAAGCCAGGCGACCACCGCCTCCAGCAGATCCTCGATTCCGACCGACTGCAATGCCGCACCGTACAGTACCGGCGTCCATCTGCGATCGTACACCGCCTCGGCAAGCAGCGCTTTCCGCCGTTCGGGCGCGAGCGTCTTCCCGTTGACATATGCCTCGGCTGCCTCATCCGTGTACTCTGCCAGGAGCTCGGTCAGCGCCGCATCCCCCGGCATCCTCCGGCGCACCGCGCAGGAACGTGTTCCCTCTCCCGTCAGCTCCGACAGAACCAGCGGATGCAGTTCTTCCAGCTCCGAGAGCGCAGTACACACCCCCGTCACGTCACTCCCCGCACGGTCCACCTTATTGATGAACACGATGCAGGGCAACCCGATCGCCGCAAAGGCGCGCCACAGATTCTCGGTATGCGACTGCACGCCTTCCACCGCCGAAACAACCAGCACCGCACCATCCAGCGCGGCAAGCACGCGCTCGGCCTCCCCCGCAAAATCGATATGCCCCGGCGTATCGATGATATGAATGTCATAGCCCCGCCAGGATATTTCGGTCGCCGCTGCCATCACGGAGATCCCCCGCTCCCGCTCTACCGCCAGAAAATCCGTCTGCGCAGTACCGGCATCCACGCTCCCCGCCTGCCGGATCCGGCCGCAGGCCAGCAGAAGCTGCTCGGTCAGGGTGGTCTTCCCCGCATCCACGTGCGCGAAAATCCCGACGTTGATCATCTTCTCCGGCGGCCGTTGCTCTTCCTGCGCGTTCAACCCGGTCCCACCTCACTTATTCTGTCGGCTTCTGCCGCATTCACCGTGTACCATCCGGAACAACAGGCTTGCTGTCCCGCCGCCACCTCGGTGCACAAAGCGCCGGAGCCTCCCTTCTCTCCGGTCTTCCGTTCCGGAAATTCTGTTCTGCGCTTCATTCGGTATATCCTTCCAGGATCTGTTTCCCGGACAGTATCGCCCGGCGCCCGGCAGCACTGGATTTCATTTCAAATATGAGGATCTCATTCTTCCCCTTCCGCAATACCGGCTGCGGGACATACAGACTTTTCTGCGGGCCCTCCGCCATATGCCGGCCGAGCGGGAAGCCGTTCACAAAGGCCACGCCTCTGTAAAACCCTTTTGTTTCCAGATAGGTATCCCCCGACGGATTCAGATCGATTTCGTAGACATACAGATACGGTTTGTTCTCCTCCGGGGCTCCTCTGAGAAGCGTCGCTTCCGGCCCGCTTACCGTAGCAAACGGATAGCACCGAACCGACCAGTTTTTCAGCGTCTGGTGCTTCTGGGTTTCTTTATCAAACAGCACCGCCCGTCCGAGCAATCCTTTTCGGTCTTTCAGATGCGGACCGTAATGGATCCTTCCCATATTTTCCACAAAAAAGCAAAGCTCGTGTTCCCCTGCGCCAACAGCGAAATCCCCCCGTACCGCCTCTCCGCGCCGGACCGTCGTACAGTATCTGCCGTCGATATATACCTGGGCAAGATCCCGGATCTCGGGATATCCGATCATGACCCCCATTGCACCCGAGGTAAACCGTGTTTCATATTCTATATATCCATAGCCCTGGCCGCATTCCTCCATGGAAAGCAGTTCCTCCGAATACAGGGGCGGTGGTGAAAACACCTCTTCCAGGGCGCAGACCCCCCGCAGTGTGGCTTCGCCGTAATCCGCAAGAACCGGTTCTTCCGTTTCATTCACGATCTCTTTTCCAAGATACGCACAGAGGATTTTCTGTTCGGCATAGTATTTCTCTGTTTTCCCACCGTATTCGTTCAGCGGGGCCTGCACATCGTAGGACGTCGCCTGTACGGTGAATCTTCCGTCATAATACAGCGATCCGTTGAAAAAGCCGAAATTCGTTCCGCCGTGAAACATATACAGGTTCATGAGCGCGGTATTTTCGAGGGCGGATTTGACAGAATATTCCACCTCCTTCAGATCCCGCTTCACCAGCTTTTTTCCGCAGTGAATGGCCGAGCCGTTCCAGAGCTCCATCACCGCACCGGGTTTATCCGGCTGGAATTTTTTCAGTACCCGCATCGCCGCAACGCTGTCCCAGCGATAATTTGCCGCGGCATATATTCCGGGCACCGTCCCACGCGCGAGCATGGCCGCATTGTCTCCGTCGCTTGTGATATAGGGGACATCCATCCCGTTCTTTTCGTAGCATCGTACCAGCGCGCGCAAATAGTTTTTATCGTCCCCGTAGCTGCCGAATTCATTTTCGATCTGCAGCAGGACGACATTCCCGCCGTTGGTGATCAGATGCGGGCGCAGGATTTCACAGACTTTGCGGATATAGTTTTCTGTTTTTTCCAGGAATATCGCATTATACGTGCGCAGCTCTATCTCCTCATAGCGAAGCAGCCACCACGGAAGCCCACCCATATCACATTCCGAACAGATGTACGGCCCCGGCCGGACAATGGCATACAGCCCCGCCTCCTGCGCCTGCTTCAGATACCGGGAAAAGTCCAGCCCGCCGCTGCAAGTGAACTTTCCCTCTTCCTTTTCGTGCAGGTTCCATGCAATATAGGTTTCCACACAATTGCAGCCCATTTCTCTGAGCTTTTGCAATCGGTCCTCCCAATATTCGGGGACAATGCGGAAATAATGCATCGCACCGGAAACCAGCTTCCATTCCTTCCCATCCAGCGTAAACCGGTCCTGTTCCACCACAAATGTACTCATCTTGCACCGCAACCGTCCTTATCGTTTTTGGGGGATCTCCGCCAATCCACCGGCCGTGCCGGGATCTGGTCGGGTCTGCGCAGGCAGCAGGTTCCCGGTACTGCTCCCGGTACTGCTTCCGGTCCGGGCTCCGCAGCCATTCCCCGGCCGATCCTCTGGGACAATCCACGGGGACAATCGCCGGGGGCACTCTCCGGAATCCTTCCCGGAACAATCGCGGGCCTTTCCCTGCATCCGGAGCAATCCCGGGGCCGGGGCGTTTTCCCTCTCTGTCTGCATTATATCAGACGAAGCATTTTGTGTCAACTCCGGCGGGTCTGTCCCGAGCACGGCTCCTCCCATGGGGAAACAGCGAATGCTGTCCCGTCCCATACCGGTACCTCTCCGTGGCTTGCCTGCATCCGGCGCCGGAAGGCCGAAAAAAGCCCCCATCGCAACGGCGATGAATACTGCATGGTCTTCGATGATGCGGAGCGGGTGGAAAAGCTGCACTGCGAGGAACAGCCGTCCGGCCTTGTGCAGGCGGTGGCAAAATACATTCAGCAGCATCTGTTTTCAGGCGTGACACGCCTGTAAGCAAGGAAAAACCGGAACCGTCTTGCAGGCGGCATTCAGCCCTGCCATAAAGTTTCCTATACGCTGCCGTCCTTCCGAAAGCGACGGCAGGGGCGCTCATTTTATGAGCACTCCTGCCGGGAAACTGTTTTTTCTCGAAAGAAAAGCAACTGTACATCCACTGCGTTCCGGGAAGGGCTGACATCACGGTTCCCGCTTTTTCAGGCCGATCGCTTTTCCTCCGGTCAAAAGAATCATTTTTACTGCATCGACGGAGAACTCCGGCATTCTGACCGTCAGCGGCTTATCCGGCACGTCCCGGGCAAGCACCTTTCCATGATTGACCGAACGACCGACAAGCCTCTTTTCTTTCAGCGATTCCAGCGTGACCGTATCGTTTGCCCGATAGCTTTCAGAAAGCGTATCGATATGGAGGATGGCCTTCGGCTTTGACCATAACGGCGGCCTCGTCGGAAATCAGGCTCTGCGCTTCCGCTACGGACACCTGGCTCCGCCGTTCAAAGTCCGCCCGGACCGGACGGTCCGTATCCGGAACGGTTGCATTCTCTTTTGTTCTCACTTTCATAAGGCCGCGCCGGATAAGATGGATTGTCGTATCGTACGGATAGTCACACGGCTTTACGGTTCCGGCTTCGCTTTTCAAACGCAGGATCCCCGATTCCCGCATAAGAATTCCTATCCGCTCTTTTCCATACTTCACGCCGCTTCGGGATCTGACTTTTACGCGAAGCGGCACGGCTTCGCATCTCCTGACGGCCGACTCGTCCGTTACCGGGTATTTCGAAGCCCGGAAATCCTGCGGTGTAACGCAAGGTAAAAATACAGGCTCTTTCCACGGATGGAAAATTTCGATACGGTTTTTCTGCCCGCACAAAAAGAAGAATTCGCTCATGAAATGCAATTGCGTATTTTATCGTGCGCGAAAAGTTCGTTGGCAAGTTCGGCATAATATTCTTTGATGTCATCGGAAGACTGCATGAGCTTCGCCACAAAGGACTTGTTGTATCTGCCGCGGATGGTCCTGTCTGCGGGGCGCGGCAGAATGGCGATCTGTTCTTCGCCGTCCGACCGTCTTTCCCCGCCAGCAGTATCTTCTGCACCCATGCTGTCCGTCTCCCGCAGGCCCGGAAAAGATTCCTTCTTTCTGCAGGAATTTTGCGTACGCAGCAGATATACATGTGCGCCTGCAAGGGCACAGATCCATATCCGTACGGCAGTACAGACATACGGTGCTTCTATCACACAGGCAACGGGAACCATGCACTGATACCGTCCACCTCCCTGCTTTTACCAATTCTTTTTTCTGATGCCTTTGATCATCAGCGTAACCAGTAAAACGCCGGCGGCAGCACCGAGGACCGTATTGACAATTATATAAATCCATGTGGTTTTTTCATTATCGGCCAGCATGCCATTGAGTTTGGTTTCCAGCCCGGTATCTTTTTCTTCAAGCCTTTGTTGCAGTGCGGTCAGATTTTCCTGCGCCTGTCTTGTACCCGCCCAAATAGCGTCATCCGCCGCTTTATATGCACTCTCCAATGCACGGATCCTTGCCGCAAGATTGCCGTCCTGCTCTCTCAGCGCCGCAATGTCGCTTTGGAGAAGTGCATCCGCCGCCCTGTACGCCGCATCGACATCGGCAAGCTCCGCTTCGATGTCCGCCCGGTTTTCCGCGATCGAGCCGTTCAGCTCGGTCACCGCGCTCGCAAGATTCTGCTGTACCGTATCGATCGCCTGCTGCAACTGCGTATCCGCCGCTTCAAAGGCGCTTTCCAATGCACGGATCTCCGCCGCAAGATTGCCGTCCTGCTCTCTCAGCGCCGCAATGTCGCTTTGGAGAAGCGCATCCGCCGCCCTGTACGCCGCATCGACATCGGCAAGTTCTACTTCGATGTCCGCCCGGTTTTCCGCGATCGAGCCGTTCAGCTCGGT
>CALWTT010000059.1 GCA_944384545.1 uncultured Clostridia bacterium
CAATTGTTTTTCGCCGGCGCCGTGAAGGAGTATGTGACTTTTCTGCAACCACTTGCAAAAAGTGGCGGAATATGGTATACTATACAGGTAAAGAGAATATATCGGCAACATTGTCCGGATGTGGCCGCCGGAGCGGAAACCGCAACGTCGGCCGGACGGGAACGGCCTCGGAACTGCCGTACAGGCAGCGGGGCCGCATTTCTATGCCCGGTATATTCGACGGCGGGCGGAGTGGGAAGAGGGGATCGGAATGCTGCCCGTATAAGGCGAAGCTCCGGAGCGGTTGCGGACATGCATGCAACATCCCGGAAAAGAAGAACTGTCGACTGCCGTTGGGCCACGCGCTGCCCTGTATTCCGTTTTCGTACGACCGATCTGCCCCGGGCGGGGCGGAACATGAAATGTTTTCGCACACGGATGTGTTCCGTACGGTGCGAAGAGAAAGGACCGATATGAAAATCCTGATGTGCGCCCCCTTCGATACGAATGGCCGGTACCGCGGCGGTATTACCGAAATGGCCGTCGGGATTTGTACGCAGGAAGAAGAGCTTTCGCGGCTCGGTCTCCGTATCGAACGTTTTGAAACCTGCCGCATCCGGCGGGATGCCGCGTCAGAAGGCCGGTTGCGCTTGTCCAATATACGCAATTTTCTTGCGGCGCGCCATGCCCTGTACAGGGAAATCCGACAGGGAGACCATGAGGTAGTGTATTATCATACCTCCATGCGCATGGGTTTGCTGAAGGACCTGCTGATTCTGCAACATGCCCGGCGCGCGCGTCGGATCCGTACGGTTGTGCACATTCATTACGGAGAGGCCGAAAAAATTCTGCCGCACAACCGTTTTCTGCGTGCGTGGACCTTGCGGCTTCTGCGGAAGGCGGCGGATTCGATTCTTCTGCTTTCGAAGCGGACAAAAGAGGAACTTGCGACATACGGGGTCCCTGAAAAACGGATGGAAGTCCTGTACAATTTCAATCAGCTCCGCTATTCGGAGCAGGAAATGGCGGACAAGCTTCTGCGGATGCGACGGGGCGAACCGCTGCGCCTGCTTTTTGTAGGTTCCCTGAGTGAACGAAAAGGGGTGCGGGATCTTCTTTCTGCCATGCGTGCATGCCGGTATCCGTACAGCCTGGAGCTGTGTGGTGTGCCGACAGACGCAGGGATGGAGGTGCTGTGCCGGGACGCCGAAGAGCAGTCGGGAGGAAAGGTGTATCTGAGCGGGTATGTGCGTGGAAGCGATAAAAAAGACGCATACAGCCGCGCGGATGTATTGGTCCTTCCGTCCTATGAGGAAGGCCTGCCGGTAGTGATTCTGGAGGCCTATGCAGCGGGATGCGCGGTGATTGCGGGGCGTGTGGGTGCCATTCCGGAGATTGTGGCGCCGGAAAACGGTGTGCTGATTACACCGGGAGACCGTGCGGCGCTGGCAGCGGCGATTCATGCCTACGCATCCGACCGGGAGCGCCTTGCCGCGACGGCTGCCTGCAATCACCGCGCCGCGGCGGTGTATACGCCGGCCCATTTTTTATCGGAGCTTTCGGGAATTTTTTACAAAAAAGAGGAGCCTGCGGAATGATTGCACGGGATTGTTCCGGAGCATACTGAATATGAGGATCTGTTTTCTTCTCGGTGGATTTTCCAACTATGGCGGCATCGGCCGTGCGACGGCGGTGCTGGCTTCGCATTTGTCTGCGGACCCGGAGCTTGAGATTTTCGCCTTATGTCTGTATCGTCCGGAGAGCAGGAGTGGGTATGATATTGCGCCGGCGGTACATGTGGACTATCTGTTTGAAGCGCCGCTGACGATCAAGCGGGCATTTTTGCGGGGTGGATTGCGGAAGCTGACCTCCTATATTCTGAAAAACCGGATAGACATACTCATTGCCTGCGGCACACTATACTATCCGATGGCCGTGATGGCGGGACGGCGAACGGGTGCACGAAGCATTCTGTGGGAGCATACGCATCCGAACAGTCGCAACGACCACTTTCTGCAGGATGAATCCCGCGCGTATGGTGCACGGCGGAGCGATTGCAATGTGGTGATAGCGGCACGCGCACTGGAAATTTACCGCGCACGATTTCCGCGGGCGCGCAACCGTTTGATCCATAATCCGTTGGATCCGGCTGCCGGATGCCGTCTGACCCCCTACGGTGAGGAGCACAAACGGATTCTTTCGGTCGGACGCTTGTCCTACCCGAAGAATTACGATCGCCTGATCCGTCTTGCAGGCCCTGTGCTTGCCGGACATGATGACTGGCGCTGGGATATCTATGGAGAAGGGGAGCTGCGGGCGGAACTGGAAGAGGCGATCCGACGGGAAAATCTGGAGGGACGCGTATGTCTTATGGGGCAATGCGACCGTGTATATGAGGTTTACCGGAATTACGACTTTCTGGTCATGACCTCGCGTCTGGAGGGCTTTCCGATGGTTCTTTTGGAGGCGTCGGCGAATCTGCTTCCGCTTTTGGCATTCGATGTGGAGACCGGCCCGTCGGAAGTGATCCGGGACGGGGAAAACGGTTATCTGGTTCCGGCATCCGACGACGAAGGCATGATCCGTGCGATCCGTACGCTGATGGAGAATCCCGCTTTGCGATCTGCCTTTTCCGCGGAGAGCGGCAGGACCGCGGCGGATTTTTCGGTGGAACGGATTGGCAGGGAATGGAAGGCCCTCTTTGAAGAATTGGCGGCGGGGAAAGGAGAGCACGCATGAGCCGGAGAATACAGATGGCCGTGATGGGCGGGAATTGCGTTCTCCTGATTGCGGGGACGGCATATCCGATCCTGACGGCTATGGCCCTGGTGATGGATCTTGTTTGCCTTTTGCTGTACGAGAAGCGGGACATATATGCGCTTCTGTTTTTCCTGATGCCGTTTGCAGTGGTATTCAAGCTGGCACCGGATCAGTTTTCGCTGTTTCAGATCTATGTACTGGCGGCGGTACTGGTACTTGCGTTGCGGAGGCAGCAATATGCCGTGCGCATGATTCTGCTGATCTGCCTTTTTGTAATATATAATATTCCCGATGCGATGGTGGGAGGCTACCATACCCTGCTGAAAATGGCAGCGTCCCTGTTGCTCCTGTACTTTTTTACGGAGGATGACGAGGGGGAGCAGCTTCCGTACTACGCATACGCCTTTTCCGGCAGCCTTCTTCTCAGTTCCCTGATCAGCAAATTCCGATTTCTTGTGCCGAGCATTGATGCATATGCGAAGGAGGAGACCTGGCGTCAGGATGGCATCGATTCCATCCGGTTTGCAGGGCTGTACGAGGATCCGAATTATTATACGGTAGGCCTGATTTTATCCCTTTCACTTTTGCTTCTTTTGTATGCACGCGGAAGAATCGGGTACGGTTTTTATGTATTTTTTATTGCGTTCAGTTATTTTGGCTTTGAAACGGGGAGCAAATCCTTCTTGTTCTTATATGCACTGTTGTGCATCTGTCTGCTGGTGATCTGGTACGAGCAGAAAAGATACCGGATGATCGGGGCGGCATTTGCAGCATTTTTCGGGGTGGCTCTTTTTACGTTTTCGGGATTTTTATACAGTATAGAGCGTGTGCTTGGCCGCCTTTTCATCGGGGATATCACGACGGGGCGGACCGAAATCTGGGGTGGCTATCTGCAGGAATTTCTGTCCGACCCATTGGGGCTGCTATTTGGGCACGGTATGAGTGCTCCCCCGCTGAACGGAGGACAGGTGCCGCACAGTACCTATCTGGATTGCCTGTATTATCTGGGAATTGTCGGAAGCATACTTCTGCTGGCGGCGGTCGTACCTTTGTTGATCCGGCATTTACCGCGCGGTCATATGAATTGGCATAATCTGATCCCTGTTTTGCTGTTGTGTGCTCTGTATATGTTTTTAAGCGAGCTGACATACGGAGAATTGCCTTTTCATCTGATGCTTGCCTGGCTTGGGATGGTATATGGCGAAGCAGAGGCCCGTGTGTTCCAAATGGAGAAAAATACTCTGCCTGCTCCGGCCTTTTTGCCGGTGAGAGGAGAAATGCATGATTAAAAAAAGACTGATCCAGCTACGCAGCTTTTTTCTTACCTATCTGGCCTTTTTTGTCAGTCTGTTCCGGCCCCGGAAAGAACCGTTTTTCCTGATATGTGAACGCGGAAACGAAGCAAGAGACAATGCGTACTTTTTCTATCTGTATCTGAAACAAAAATATCCGGAACAGCGCGTGCGGTATCTGATCCGCCGCAGTTCTCCGGATTATGACCGTGTAGCGGAGGATGCGGTCGCATACGGGAGTTTTGCCCATTATCTGGCGGTAGTAGAGGCCGAGATGATTCTGTCCACCCACGCCTATCTGTTTTTACCGGAGATGTTCTGGCGCGCCTGTCGATTTCTTCCCATACGGGCAAAAATTGTTTTTTTACAACACGGGATTATTCATCGTATGCTGCCGTTTTTGTATCACAGTCAGATGCGCCTGGATCTGTTCATCAGCGGAGCACGTCCGGAGTACGAATTGCTCACATCGTCTTACGGTTATCCGGAGGGTGTAATCCGGTATACGGGACTTGCCCGCTTCGACCGTCTGCACGATTTCCGCGTAAAGCGTCAGATTCTGGTGATGCCAACCTGGCGCCGGTATCTGGTGGGATTGAAGCAGGAAGACTTTTATGCATCCGAATATTACCGTGCCTGGCAGAGCCTGTTGACGGATCCGCAATTGGGAGCTGCACTGAAAGCAAGTGGTAGCGAGCTGGTGTTTTATCTGCATTATGAGATGCAAGAATTTGCGCCTATGTTTTATTCCGGCAGTGCAGAGGTGCATATTGCCAGTTTTGCAAAATACGATGTACAGGCACTGCTGAAGGAATCGGCCTGCCTTGTGACCGATGCATCAAGCGTTTACTTTGATTTTGCGTATATGAAGAAGCCGATTCTGTTTTATACGTTTGACGAATCGCGTCTGTGCCGTGAGCATGCCTCGCCAACCTGCGAGAATTATCCGCATGTAGAGATTGGATCATATGCCATGCAGAACGAGTTGGTAAATGCGTTGAAGGAATTGCTTGCCCAGAGATTTGCATTACCGGAGCGGTGTCGCCGAGCGATGGAGGAATTGTATCCCTTGCATGATCAGCATAACTGTGATCGGATATATGAAGCAGTGCTGTCCTTGCGCGGAAAAAAGAAACAGCGTTGAAGTTGTCATGCTGAGCAAGGGGAAATATAAGACACAAAGAAGCGTGCCGGGCCTGATAGGCCCGGCACGCTTCACATAGAACTGTCATGCGGTCTTCTTCTTTTTTTGCGGTGGAAAATGAGAGAGTAGATCCAGGAGAAGAGCAGATGGAGGGGGATTCCGGCAATGACGAAAGCAAGAGTGATCCAAAGAATCGCAGGTGTGAAACTGCTCACACCGAAACTTTTGCCTGCAAGCAGAAGCGTGGTGGTGATGCCGATCAGGGAAAGCGCGATACAACCGAGCCGGTAGCGATTGATGGGCAGGCATAGGAAGACGAGATTGACAAAGCCGGAGAAAGTGAGCACAAGAGAGAGGAGGGAGAGCTCTTCGGTATCGTTCATGTGAAGCAAAGAGGCAACCAGCATGGCACCGAGTACAGACAGCAGGATGACCATCCCGTCGGGAATACATTTGCGCAGGACGTGGGAGATAAAGCGTCCGCGGATGGGGTTGGAATTCGGTTGCAGTGCGAGGATGACAGAGGGAAGTCCGGTGACAAAGGTTTCAAAGATGAAGAGTGAATTGGGCTCAAAAGGATACCGCACCATCATGCAGACACAGCAGAGCGAGAGGGTAATGGTAAAGAAAGTCTTCATCAGGAAGAGGGTGGAGGAACGCTGTACGTTGTTGACGACCTGCCGTCCTTCCCGCACAACGGCAGGGAGTGTAGCGAAGTTGTTGTCCAGCAGAACGATATTGGAAAGCCCGCGCGCCACGGCACTGCCATCGGCCATGGCAATACTGCAATCGGCTTCTTTGAGTGCCATGGTATCGTTGATTCCGTCGCCGGTCATGGCAACGACATAGCCAAGTGCACGGAGTTTGCGTACAAGAGCGAGCTTCTGGTCTGGAGTAACGCGCCCGAAAACCGTATAGTCGTCCGCCAGTTCGGCGGCCTGTTCGGATGACATTCCTTCGAGGGAAACATAATTTTCCGCTCCTGCGACGCCGACCCGTTTGGCGATGGCGGCCACCGTGACGGGGTTGTCTCCGGAAATGATACGGATTTTGACTCCGTTTTCGACAAACCAGGCGATGGTGCCGGGCGCCTCTTCGCGGATGTGATCCTCCAGCATGATCAGTGCGATCGGCTGCATGTCATCCGGAAGAGTATCCTCCTGGGTGCATGTATCCGAGCCGGCCAGCATGAGGACACGTTGTCCTTGCGAGGCGCAGGTATGGATGCGTTCCAGGACATCGTCGGGGATGTGCGCGACCGAAAGGAACTCGGGGGCGCCAATGGCAAACGTACCGCGTCCGGCAAAGACGGTGGCGGTGAATTTCCTTTTGGAAGAGAAGGGGATATTATAGAGGACCTGTAAGGATTCGGAAACGGTATAGTGGCGCAAAAGGGCATCGGAGGTGAAGTTGCCGGAATCCTGCGCAGCCATGATGTTGGCGATGATATTGGGCGCATCGGGTACGCGTCCGTCACTGAGGTCCTCATCCTTTACGACGCGCATGGTACCGTCGGTAATGGTACCGGTTTTATCGAGGCACAGCATATTGGTGCGCGCAAGCATCTCGATACTGTAGGTGTCTTTGACCTGGGTATGCCGGACGGCAAGCTTGACGACGCCGAGCGAGAATGCGATCGTAATAAGAAGGAACATTCCCGCGGGAATCATGCCCTGCAAGGAGCCGGCGGTATTGAGCAGAGCCTGTCGGACGTCGGCGTCCCTTACATTGTTGAAGTACATAACCACCGAGAAGGGAAGAATAAAGATTCCGATATATTTGATGATACGGTTGATATCGCGGAAAAGGAAGGAATTGGGAGCCTTGAAGGTTTTGACCCGTGCGGCGATTTTCTGAATATAGCTGTCACCGCCGACCTTGTCAATGCGGGCGCGGCACCCGCCGGAAATGATATAGCTGCCGGCGAAGAGCGTGTCACCCGGCTGCTTTTTGATGGCATCCGACTCGCCGGTGAGCATACTTTCGTTCATTTCGACATTGCCGTCTATGAGGACGGCGTCAGCGGGAACCTGTGCGCCGGCTTCAAGAACAATAATATCATCGAGTACGATATCATCGGAGTGAAGGAGAACATGCTCACCGTTCCGGAGTGTATCAATTTTTGGCGCGGTGACGAGGGAAAGGCGATCCAGTGTGTATTTGGCATGCAGTTCAAGAATAATGGCGATAGCGGTATTGGCAAAGATCACCATAACGAAGAAAAGCTGATCGTACTCACCGAGACAGATAATGGTGGTAATGATGATCGCCCAGATCAGGTTGAAATAGGTGCAGATATTGTCCAGGAAAATGCGGAAGACCGGTTTTGTAGTGGATTTTTTTATGTAGTTGGTGAGTGCGGCGTCGCGCCGACTCTGCACCTGTTCGGAGGAAAGACCGACATCGGGGGAAGGAGAAAAACGGATGGGATCGGTAAGCGGAGATTTTCTTTTTTTCATAACCTGGGACAATCCTGCCTTTCTGCATAGAGCCTGCCGGGTTGAAATACAGGCGCAAAAACATCACCGATTTATTATAACGCGATGGAGCGGGAAAATCAAGAGGCAAGCAGGCATTTTTACAGGGGGTGGAGCATTGGGAAAAGAGAGTGGCGACAGAGATGGACGCAGGGGGAAAACGCAGAGAAAAATGTAGGGAAAATTTGCGGGAATGCTTGCAAAAAGGGAACGGATATGGTAAAGTATGGGCAGAAGCCCACAAGGGCGGAACGAAGAATGAAAGAGAGAGTATGCAGGATGGCAAAGATGAATGTGACCAAGTACGGATTGGTCGGAGACGGTAAGACCCCGAACAGCGAGGCCCTTTCCGTACTGCTGAACGATCTGCCGGATGGCAGTACCCTGGTGTTCCCGGAAGGAACCTATTATTTCCCGACCTGTGTGGAGATCCGCGGGAAGAAGAAACTGACGATTGTGGGTGAGGATGCGACACTGATGACGCATTTCGGCCCGTGCGGGGATCCGAAAGAGAACAACAACCTGTTTCATTTTTCGGAATGCGAAGATGTCACCGTACGGGACTTTGTAGTGACGACCGACAATCCGATCGGTTGGGCCGGCGTTGTGACGGCGGTGAATCCGGAGAAACTGTACTACGACGTGCGCATATACGATCAGTTCCCGGTAACGGGATATGAGCACCCGGTGGCGCTGAATTCCTGCGATGCGGACGGAACGCCGGACTATGTGTATAACGACGGCGTATGGCGGGAGACCGCAGAAGTGGACGAGGACGGCAAGGGCAAGGTGCGGTATGCCGGATTCGATTACGAGGTGATAGGAGATCATCTTGTGCGTTTCAAGGCCTCCTCAGCGGAAAAGCTGGCAAAGCTGCCGGTAGGCGAGCAGATGTGCTACCGTTTCATCGTATACGGGAACACGCACTTTTCCTTTGCCAACACCCACCGTGTTCTGATGAAGAACATGGATGTCTACCGGGCATCGAGCATGGCGATTGTGATCAGTCCGCGTTGTTCAGACTTCACGCTGGATCACTTCAACGTCAAGCCGCAGCCTGGATCGCGTGAGCTGTATGTGGCGAATGCGGATGCAGTGCATGTTCTGGGCCTGTGCGGTTATCTGCGCATGAAGCATTGCGAGTTTGTGGGTCTTGGCGACGATGCGCTGAATATCCACGGAACTGCCGGTGAGATCACGGGGATATTGCCGGACGGCCGTCTTGAAATGCAGCACCGGCATCGCAAGGGATTTTCGCCGTTGCAGGGAAATTGGGCGATTGCGGGCGACGTGATTGAGGTATATGACAGTGCGACCTTCCTGCGGAAGGGAACACTGACGGTGGGCGAATTCCGGGACGGCGTTGCCACCGTTACGGCCACCACCGGTGAATATGCGGTGGGGGATACGCTGGCCAATACCGCCTATTTTGCCGCGACGCATATATCGGATTGTACGGTGCGGAACACCCGCGCGCGCGGTTTCCTGTTGCAGACGCACAATGTGCTGGTGGAGCACAGTTATGTGTACGGCATGTCGCTTCCTGCGATCATTGTATCGCCGGACATCAAGTGGTGGTATGAGGTAGGCCCGTCGGAGAATGTGGTCATCCGGAACAATGTTTTTGAAAAATGCGCGATCATTCCGAGCGGGGCGAACCTTGGCGCCATTGTGGTAAAAGGCAGCCATGACGTAGGCGCGGCGGATTATCCGGCAGGCGTGCACCGGAATATGCACATTCTGAACAACCGCTTCACCAACATCGGCAACAGCGGAATTTATGTATCGGCGACCGAGGGGCTGGAGATCCGCGGCAACCGGTTTGAGGGCTGCTGCCGTCGCCGTTACAGCCCGACCGCATACGGCGTCCGGCACGATATTGTTACGATGAACTGTAACGATGTGACGGTGCAGGAGAATGTCACCACCCAGAAGGAAAAGAACCTGTACTGGGCAAAGAACTGCAAGCGCGTGACCCGTGACTGATCCGGCGTGTGCGGCAGAGCCGTCGACGGACAGCGTGCAAAAAGACGGCGTATAAGGCGTATAAAAAGAAAACGGTACAATACAGAAAAAATCGTACAATACAGGGAGAGGGTAGCCGTATGGCTGCCCTGTGTGGAGGAAAAGATATGGAATTTGTGGTGACATCCGAAGGCCTGGTTGCCGACGGAAAAAGCGCGCAAAGCGCAGCGCTGACTGCTCTGCTTGCGCGGGTGCCGGAAAATGCCACGGTCCGTTTCCCAGCGGGAGACTATTATTTTCCGGAGACGGTGACGGTGGAAGGAAAGAAGGGGCTGAAACTGGTGGGAAGCCGTGGTACCCGTCTGATCAGTCATTTTGGTCCGAGCGGGGATCCTAAGGAGAACAACGACCTGTTTCATTTTTGCGGCTGTGCGGACATCACAGTGGAGGACTTCACGGTAACGACCGACAATCCGATCGGTTGGGCGGGGGTTGTGACAGCAGTGAACCCGGAGGAGCATTATTATGAGGTACGGATTCACGACGAATTTCCGGTAACCGGTATGGAGCATCCGGTGGCACTGAATACCTGCGATGCGGACGGTACGCCGGATTACATTTTCGACGGAGGCGGTGGCATCTACCGCGAGAACGAGACCGTAATTGTGGACGGGGAAGAGGTAACGCGGTATGCGGGATTGGTATACGAGGTGATCGGAGATCATCTGGTGCGCTTTCCGGTGCCTGCGGAGACCGACCTGCAC